>JAZRCD010000179.1:0-4424 GCA_045635425.1 Ructibacterium sp.
CCCACATCCAGAAAATTGCACCGGGACCGCCGGCTGCAATTGCGGTAGCAACACCAACAACGTTACCTACACCTACAGTACCGCCAAGCGCAGTACAGAGAGCCTGGAAGGAAGAAATCGCCTTGGAATCCTTTACCTTCTTATCCTGCTTCTTAAAGAGGGTGCCGAAGGTATTCTTCATCCAAAGACCGATTTTTCCAACCTGGAAAAACTTCACGCCAAAGGTCAGGAGAATACCGGTACCAACCAGGAATACCAGCATAACAGGTCCCCAAACCCAACTGTTAACGGTTCCGTTAACTTTTTCAACTAATGCCAAAAACTGTTCCATGTTTTTGCCTCCTAAAAATATATAAATTTAATTATTTTTCACACAAAAAGCCGCCCTGTCTCTCAGGGCGGCTTAGGATTCGTAACGCAGAGATAGCACCATAAAAAGGCTATGTATTCTGCTCCGTCCTTTTGCCTGAGAGATTCGGCGTTACCGCCTTGCACCTTCGGCACTCTTGCGAGATTCTCCGGAGTTCCCTTCACTTTCAGTCTCAGAAGATTCTGAAAGTTTCAACGAGATATGACAACATTATACACGATTTTTAAGTATTGTCAATAGAAATTTTCAATTTTACAGAACTTTTATGCAACCTAACTGATAATAACTACCCTCACGCTTTGCATCCGTAGCAAAATAAACCATAGGATAGTTGATGCCTTCAATGCCAATACCGATGGTATAATCCCCTGCTTCCATCTCTTCAGGAAGGGTAATGGAAATTTCCTCGGCATGCTTTCCGGGGAGCCAAGCGTTCACATCTGCTTGGGTGGTGAACTCATACTCACCCTTACCGGACAGTTTCACTTTCAATTCCACCTTGTCATAGAGGGGCGCAACACCCACATTATCAAGGGCAAGTTTCAACTGAATCTCGTCCCCCTTCTCTGCCTCTTTGGGGAAGCTGAAAGAATCAATGGCAAAGTGGTAACCCATCTTGGCTACCCAGTTCTCTACCTTTTCCTGCCATTCCCACGGAACGGGGATGGATTTTGCATTGATGGAACTGGTGTGCCATTTCAGGGAAATGTCAATAATCTCATCCAAATCCCAACCCTGACGTTGCCATTCACCAATCCACCAGAAGGTCTCAAATGATACCGGAGAATGTTTCCAGATATCTCCCAACTCCTCAATGGCAGGCGGATATTTTTCATGAATATGATGGGGCTGTCCAAATCCGTCACCACGAACACCTACCTTACAGGTCTTCATGGCGTGACGAACCAGTTCCGGTCTCCACACCTGTGCAATCAAGCGCGTATTCGGAAAGGACTCGGTATAGCAATCAAAGAGTTTTTCCATATCCTCTTGGGGATAGTTTTCCAGTTTGTGACCCTCTCCCCAGGCACCGGGCAAAGAAATGTCCAGCACATAGAAGGTGGGATCCGCATCAAAATACTTACCCAAAGCACGAACTGCCTCGCCGAACAGTTGCAGGAACAAGGGGTCTGTGGGGGAATCCTTTACACGCTTTCCCTCAGGACGTTCAGGACAGTCAATCATCTCTTTCAGCCATTCGGGTACATCGTCACAAGCACGGGTACTGTGGGCAATCAAACGGAAGTACACCGTCTGATTATGCGCTCTTGCCTTGTCCAGAATATCCTGCATAAATTTCAGATTATACTTTCCGCGTTCCGGCTCCCATTCCTTCCAGAGGGAACGGATATAGACAATGGAACTGTCCGGATAATATCCCTCTTCCCGTCCGTTCTCCTTGGCATCCGGAGCAACCGGATAACATTCAAAGGGTTCTGTTTCGGTCATATTATTTTCAGGGCGAACGATGCTGTCTGAATAGAGTTTTTCTCCACGGAAATGCTGAAAACTCATAAATCCTGTGTTGGGGTTTTGTCCTTCCTCTCTTTGATAGTGGAAGGTGTTGGTGGTATCTGCCACTCTGATCATAGTTCCTATCTCCTATCTTATTTCAATTCGCTTGCAGTAACAAACCGATATCCTGCATCGTGCAGGATCTTACTCATCAAATAAATTTTCTCCGGAGTATCCGGCTGATATGCAAGGTAATCTTCATAATAATACTGTTCGTGGGTTGCAGCAGCAATCAGTTCCTGCCCTTCCCCGATTAATTTGTTCAGTTGTTTTTCAATCTCTTCTAAAGTACAGAGATTCAAACAAGGACATCCGTCAAAGTTTACATAACCAAGGTTCAATTCCTTATCCTTCACCGAACCATTTATCTTGGCAATACTTTTCCGCTCTTCCTCCGTGATGTGGTTGTAACCACAGATAGACGCACGGATTCTCTCATCATTGGTGGCTCTGGTATAGAGCATCGTCTCCGGCTTTCTGTTCTGCTTCAGTCTTGCCGCGTGACCATAGGGAAGCACGCTCTCATCGCCGTCAAACTCCCACTTTTTTCCTGCGCTGGGAGTTACCAACCGCACGCCGCAATCCGCAAGGGCACGGCAGGCATCCTTACTCAGGGGGAGCCAGTGGGTACAGAGTACATCGGCATAACAACCGGGACCTGCAAACCGCTCCACCTCTTTTTGGATGGTTTGGAAATTATCCTTTACATCCTCATAACTTGCATTCACGTAAGGGTAGTCGGGGAATTCCTGCTTGGCGTGGAATGCCAATTGAAGCCAATCCTTGTTTGCCTGAAATTCCTCTTTGTAGGTATCAGGCATCTCGGCCAAGGTAAACTCATCATTGCCGTAGAAGAAGTCGGTTCTGTAGAACACGTTGAGTTGCACGGTCAATCCGTTGTCATCGTGAGCCTTTTTCAACATCTTCATATAGGCATTGTCAAAAAGGGATGCCGGTTTTTGTCTTGCAATATCACGGAAAACCCAAATAACATCATCAATAAAAAAGTAACTGATTTTCTCCATTTTTCTCAACCTCACTTTTTATAATCTCACCTTGGCGTTTCCGTCCTCGGTGTATTCAATCCGATCTCCTGTATCCATCAGGGCATCCATGGTGGATATGTAGCCGTACTTTCCGTCAAAGAGGGGCGTATATTCCTCCACAATTTTCTGCGCTCTTTCTCCGTCCTTTTTCAGCAACAGATAGAGCATGGTAAGTTGCCACTTTGCGCTGTCCACACAGGCAGCAATCGGATCTGCAATACGGAAGTCACTTCCGTGCATGGTTCCCACAGCACCTCCCGAATAAAGGTGAACAATGGGCATCACCGTAGATAAATCACCCATATCCGAACTTCCGGTGCTCACATGATCATAGCAATGAAAATTCTGTTCCGGAATGACCAGGTCTGCCGCCTCTTTGGCAACCTGACGAAGCTCCGGATTCTGAACCACCGGTGCATAACCGGGGAAATCGGTAATATCTATATTAGCACCCATAGAAAGAGCCGCACCTACAAGAGCACGATTTACCTTTTTGTTGGTGCTTACCATTGCATCAAGACTTTTGGCACGGACAAAGCTCTCCAAGGTACTACTTCCCGGAATGGCATTTACCATAACGCCACCCTCAGTCATAATGGGGTGAACACGGATAAGGTCCTTTTCCTGAAAGGTTTCCCGAATGGCATTGATGGCATTGAGTCCTGCCGATGCCGCATAGAGGGCGTTGATACCAAGGTGCGGTCCACCACCTGCATGAGAAGCCTTACCCTTGTAGGTAATCTTCTTTGCCATACAACCCACCATTCCAAGGTCCGTATGACAGTCGAGACTGGCATGAACCATAAAGGCAAGGTCTACATCGTCGAAATATCCTCTGGAAAGGAATTCTCCCTTTCCTCCAAAGTATCGTATGACACCTTGCTTCTTCAATTCACCACGGAACTCAATCTCCAAAAGTTCCTCTGCGGGAACCACACACAACTTAATCCGTCCGCAAAGGTTATCCAAGACACCCGGTTCCTTTAAAGCTCCGGCAATTCCCAGAAGGGTTGCCCCCTGCGTATGGTGTCCGCATGCATGTACTGCTCCCGTTTCCGGATCGCAGTCAGGATGCTGAGGGCAGATAACCGAATCCAGCTCCGCCAGAATCATTACGGTAGGTCCCGGTCTTCCCGTGTCCACCACCGTGTAAAATCCGGGGATATCCTCGGCCAAGGTTAGTTCATAACCCATTTTTTCGAAATTCTCCTGCATATACTTGGAGGATTTGTATTCTTTAAATCCCGTCTCCGGATTCTTCCAGAGATACCGCTCCGAATCCAGAATCAACTGACGGTATTTCTCAACCGCCCGGATGATGTTCTGCATCAAATCACCTACTTGAATTGCTTACATTATTTCCCTCATTTATAGCATAATTTCCGCTTAATGTCAACGAAAATCAGGCAGAAAACCCAGAAACGTAACACAAATGATAACTGATGTTTTGGAAAGCATGATTATTTTGTCATTTCGGGACATTTTTGCCCTTC
>JAZRCD010000180.1:0-7098 GCA_045635425.1 Ructibacterium sp.
CGGGGCAGAAGAGATAAGTCTGCGTAACGGAAAGCACTATGTGGCACTGAAGGATTTTGTTTCGGCGTGTGAATTAAAGATGGTCGAAAACGATGATATGATTCTTGTTGGACCAAACGACCAATGGTCCAGAAGACAAATGCGTGCATTCCATTTGGCGACAGATATTTTCACAGATAATTTATAATTGATGGCATGATATCTCCCGGTAAATGCTTATGCCGGGAGATGTCGTAAGAAAAAAGAAAGGTAGATGGGGAAATGATGAGATTTTGGAAGAGAACTTTATGTATCATACAAATTTTGATGATGATCCCCATCTGCCCTGTTTTTGCAACGAACGAAACGACAACAGACTTTACGGGATGGTCTGGTACGGAAGCAGAGTTAATGACCGCACTTTCTTTGGAAGAGGCGGGGCGGGTGGATTTTACCACGGAGTTCGATGCGATTTCCAATGGATGTACCCCGGCTAACAGCTCCACCATTATCTATGACGATGGATATGGGTTGCGGCTTTCATCCACGGATTCTTCGGTAACCTGGACATGGAATAACAATACGGAAAATTGGATTCCTTTGTCTGAAAATTCAGCCGTAATGATTACCTATCGGCTGAATCAAAACAATACCAGATATCTATATACTGAAATGCCTTATTCGGAAAATCGGATGGGCGTATTTGCGTTAAAACCCCGGGGAACCTATACTCGTGCAAGATACGATGTTACTGCGGAGGGAAGTGATGCTGGAGTTGACTCATGGGATTTGCGAGAAGGAAGTTTGACTTATGATGCATGGTATGATTACCTGATTGTAAGTCAGGGCAGAAGCCAAATTTACTTTCGTAGACGTTATAGCGAAACGGATTCTAACCCATGGGTGTATGCGTTCACCTGTTATGGTGGCCTGGGGAAAAACCAAGATGGTTTAACCTTTACTTTGGATCGTGAAAGTGAAGCATATATTAAGAGAATCGTTGTGTATGACGAAAAAACAGATGTTGCCATACCATCAGATACGCAACGGCAAATTTTCGGAGAAGAATTTAATGGAACGACTATGACGTTCACTTCTAATGTGGAAACCCAAGGGGGAACCTTGTCAGGGAGCTCTTTGTCTTTGCAATCCAACGGGGATAACTGTGCCTATTATCGGGCGCAGCAAGTGGAAATTCCCATTGGAGGTTATGCAGAGTTCCGCCACCGTGCAGATAGTAATACCATCATAACCCTGCGAGATGGTATCAAAAAGTATACCATGGAACTTGATCCCATGGGAGGTATCGTCGGCTCCGGTGGGGAGACGGAGGTATCTGTTGCAGGGAGAACACCATGGCATACCTATCGTGTGTTGCGATATGAGGACGGAAATTACGGATGTTATCGAAAGACAGAGAAAGAAAATATCTGGCAAGAGGTGTATCAAAATTTAGCTGGAGAAACTGATCATACGGTAGCATTCTTTCAAATAGAACAAGTGCAGAATGGTATTGGCTATTTGGATTATCTTCGCATTTACGGCCCGGGTGATGATAAATCCATGATGCTAACGGATGGGAATACAACCAATCGTGCCACAGCGGATAAGTTTTTGACATATCCTGAAAAGCTTCATGTATGGCTTCCTGAAGCATCCTTTAAGCGTTGTTTGGTTTTTGTCGGTTACGACAAAAATGATTCGCTCGTCATGACCGAAATAACGACCATTGCTCCGGGTACGGAAGAGTTTGTATTTGATACAACGAAAAATTTAGCAGTAGAAAAAGTCAGAGTATTTTTGTGGAAAGACCTGGAGGATGTAACGCCACTGGCTGAAACACAAATGGTTCTTGCCAATACCCAACGTTGGTGCGATATTGACTGGGAGCTGGGGGGTACTGCATCGGTGGATAGAGGAAACGATGCGGTTTTACTCCATGCCACAGAAGGAAATTATGCCTCGTTGGTAAAGCTAAGTGAAATTGGAGAGAGTTATGACATCAGTTGGACCATGGGAATTGATTCTTTTTCGGGTCAGGAAAGTGTATTTCTCTATAATGGTAACGAAAGAGTGTCACTCTTTTTCTATCCCGATGGCGTTGGATATCAGGTTGAGAGTGCCATTACAGAGCAAGGGGTTCAAATTAAAAAACTGTATTTTGAAATAGGAAACAATGTACATAACTATCGTGTCTTAAAACAAGATGAAAATATCAGTCTTTCTATAGATGGGATAGATTTGGGAACGATAGAGGGGGAAAGAAATTCTTCTTTACCCCAAATGGCATTCTATACCCGTGGTGAGTTGCAAGAAAGCAAAATGACAGTTTACAATGTTGCAACAGAATTGTTGACGGAACGTCAAGAAAAAGCAGCGCCGGATGTTTTTTCTTATAATTTTGATAGTTATTTTGAAGATCACAGTAATCTCAATCTTGTGTCCGGTTGGAGTATCAAACGCAACTGGGGTTCCGGAATGCTTCAGGGAACTTCCCAGGATCTTATTTATCATGCAACGATTCAAAAGATGGAGAATTTTGGTGAAGATTTTCTCTTCGAAGCACGACTTCAATTCCCTAACCATGGGGAATCAAGCGGGCTTAATATCTTCTGGGAGCGCGCGGCTCAAATAAAGTTTTTTGAAGATTTCATCCTTGTTGATAATAAGCAAAGCGATGCGGTTGATTTATCAGACCCCAGTGCATGGCATGATTTTAAATTAGAAACTTATCAAATGGGGAACCGGTGTCGAATTTATATGGACGGGAAACAGATTGCGGATTTTAAACCGGTTACCAATACCGGAGATCAATATCTTTATATCTATGTCCATGGCTATGGCTATGCGCCGGAATCTATGTCGAAAATGAATGTTGATTCCATGAGTTTTACTCCCATTACCTATCCTATCAAAATTACGTCATTGATTGATGGTGTGAAATACCGGGAGGGGGAAAGTATTTCTGTCGGTGCTAAAGTAGATGGTACGGATGTACCTTATGTTGATTACAAGGTAAATGGTGATGTGGTTGCAAGAGGTATGGCGCCGGAGTATCGGGCGCAGATAGAGTCGTTGCCGCCCGGAACCTTGGAGTTGACTGCTGAATATGGTGAAACCACCAGCGGTTGTATAGTTTTGGATGTGCTTCCTGAAGTAAAAGGTGAACTGGTACTTAATGAGACAGAAAATGCCCTTGTTCTGTCTGTTAAGGACTTTCAGGATCCATTACAACAGGTAAAGGAAATAGAATATTTATTGGATGGGGTATCCGTTGGCAAGAAACCAGAAGCACCATTTGAAATAACATTACATGATTTGACCGAGGAAGGTCATACTGTTTCGGCGATATTCCGTGATGCAAACGGTATCGAGTTGCATAAAGCAAGTGAGTTGTGGATTCCTGAACTGAACCAAGAAGATGTCACAGTGAGTTATTCCAATGAAATATCCTATTTGATTTCCGGAGGCGGCGGAGATGCATCTGTTCAGGTGGGTAACGGAAGGCATATGCTCTTATTGCAACATACTGCAGATGGATTGATTTATCAAACCATAGACGGAAAAGAAAGTTATCCGACCGGTATTGGCAGTTTTCGAATTTTGACAGATGGTCCCTATGCAGACGTTTATCTGGAAGGTCAACTTGCATTTTCTTACCTGATGCCAAGAACGGATGTAGTTGAAAAGAAAGTTAAGGAAAACGGTCTTTTGGTGGATGCGTTTGAGGTTTCTATTACGGAAAACCGAGGTAATCATCTTGTCTTGCGGTCTGTTCCATTGGGATTGGAAAGTTATTCTGTGCCTGCACTTGACACCTATCATAATCTTGATTTTATAGCGGGAGCAGAGGATGAGGGTGATATCATCGTTAATGATGGGATCTACCTGACCAAACTCACTTTGAAAGACGGAAAGATTTACACATGGACAACACATGAGGAAGCGGATGCACCGTATCAGGTGGAAATTGCTACCCTTCCTGTAGATGGAACAGCCTATTATCGAGTTGATACCTCCGCTGGAATGTCCCGGATTTCTGCGGATGGAAAATGGCTATATTCCTTCCGAAATGTTTTGTCGACAGGCGAACCAAGAGTTTGGGTTAACCTGACCGGAGGCAATGGCTTGGAGTTCTTGTCCGTGAATGATTATACAGATTTATATCTGTATGCCGATGATTTTAATGGGAAAGGACCTCTTGATTCCTTGGATTATTGGAGACTTTCCAAAAATATGCAGGCATTTGTCGATGAAGAAGCTGGCGTGATGAATCTATCCACCAATGGTGAGAGTGCAACTGCAGAATTGAACGCCTTTGCCGGAAATCTTGACTTTTCTGCTGATGTCACAATAGATTCTTGTGATGGATTTTGGTTGACATTAAATCATAACCTTGCGCAGTGGTATAACAAGATTGGTTATAACGCGAAAACAGGTGTGTTTGAAATGCAGGAGATTCGAAGCAATAATCACACCAATCCTACAAAAATCGATACAATAAAACAGGTTCCGGGGAGTTTACCTTTTGGAGAAACCATTCATGTGGAGTTAAAAACACAGATTTTGGATACCGGAAAAGAGGTTGTTTTATTGGTAGACGGAGAACCTGTAATTTCCGGTGTTATTCCTCAAATGCACACCGGTATGACAGGATTTATGTTGAGTCGTGGATCGGCTGTCGTATCCAATGTTTCCTATCGTGGAGATGCAAAACCGATGGTATCTATGACAGATACATCCCAGGCATATTCATCCAACACCATGGATATGTTCGAGAATGGAGATACTCTCTATTTGGTTAATGATGCAGTCAATGCAAAAACCACGTCGGATGGTGGTCAAACATGGAAAGAGGTTGCGCTTGGCGGAAACGGAGAAATGATTTCCAGAAATGTTGTGGAAATGTCTAACGGAGAATTACTATCTCTAAAACGAACCAGGGTGGAGGATAATGACCAGGGGCATGCTCAATATGTGAACATTGCTTATGTATCAAAAGATAAAGGTGCAAGCTGGGAAAAGGTCGGTCAGGTCCAAGAAAGTGGATACTATGATCGTGATACCATGGCAGGACGTTCCTCTCAGGGAAAATCAGGTAGAGTGTACTTTGTGAGTGCAGAACTCGGCAACGAGAACTATGGACTATCCAGAGTATATTATAGTGATGACTTTGGAAGAACCTGGACGGCAAGCGAAACCGATATCAGCGGATGGACGGAAGGATATGCCATTCAAGAGGTGACGGTACACGAACTTTCCAGCGGTGTTGTCCGCCTTACATTGAGAACAGACAAAGGATACCTTGTTCATTGGGAATCGAATGATGGTGGAAAAACCTTTGATACAACGCCGATTACTACGCCATTTTTTACAGCGTTAAACTGCTTCGGTATGGAACAAGATCCTGAAAGCCCTGATATCTTATATGCGGCATGGAGCTATGATAATGCGAATTTGTTCGGACAAAAGCAAATGCCGCGACTTCGTATCGGAGCAGCAAAGAGTATGGATGGAGGACTTACATGGGAGTATTTAGGAACTCTCCACGAAAACAATTCCATAGAAAGCAGTAGCACCATGATGAATATGAATCTCAATGTGGGTAAGAAGTACGTAGTGATGAATGTTTGTTCCTTGGCAGAGATTGAAACGAAAAATGAGGGTGGAAGATATATTGTTTTCGATAAGGAAAAACAGGTAGCAACCAAACGGTTTGAGCGGTTGCATCTTCGCTATCCTCAAGAACCCAGCTATTTGAAAATTGTTTCTGAATCCGAAATGGATCAAAACATGGTATTGTATCCTGCGGAAAGCAGAATTTTGTACCAAGGTCAAGTGATAGAGGGTGCCCTGAATGGAGAGAACATTGATGTTCGTTATCTTGCGGCGATGATTCGGGGGCTTGTTCGTGAAAACGCAGATAGTAGCATTACATTTTCTCAAGGTGAAACCGAAGTCAATTTTTCTGCAGAAGATTTGATTCGAGAAGATGGCAGGGTATTTCTTGATGCAGCTAAATTTGCAGAGGTATTTCACTTGAATGTGACAAAAGAGAAGAATGTTATGGTTATTGGCAAAAAAGTCGATTGGTCAATTCGCCAATGGCGAGCACTTTACCTTTCGGTAAATCCATTTTCGGAAGGAATGTAGTTTGTACATTTAAATTCTCATATATTTTGGAGGTCATCTTATGGAAAAGAAAATTAAAATTGGAATTTTTGGTCTGGAGAGAGGTTATTTTATATTAAAAAATGCGAACCTTTTGTCGGAGCATATTGTTGTAACAGGTGTATGTGAGTCAAATCCTGATAAACTTGAAAGGGCGGAGCAGTATTTTATGCCCGAAACAAAGATATACGATACCTATGAAGAATTACTTTATTCAGGTATTGATGCTATTGCTTTGTGCAATTATTTCCCGGATCATGCGGCATGCGCTATTAAGGCGTTTGAGGCAGGGGTTGCAGTTTTTAGCGAGACTACAGCTGCACCTACCTTGGGCGAATGTGTAGATTTGGTAGAGGCTGCCGAAAAGTATAACGGAAAATATATGCTGGCAGCAAATTGTCCCTATTTCCGGGCTGTTCATGCGATGAAAGAAATATTGGAAAAGCAGGAGTACGGTCAGGTGGTTTATGCCGATGCAGAGTATGTTCATCCGGATGCACCTTCTGATGTAAAGCCTGTTGTGCATAATGCACTCGATTTTGACAATTTACATTGGAGGCAAACTCTGCCTCCCGGTTACTATAACATGCATTCCTTGGGACCGCTGATGTATATTACCAATAGCTGCCCGGTTAAGGTGGTTGCAAAGGTTCCCACCATGGAGATGAAGAATAAAATCTATAATGGCGCAAGGTCCTATAGCATTATTGAAATGGATAATGGTGCGGTGTTCAATACAACAGGCTGTGCCGACGTAGGAAGTAAGAGCAAGTGGTATCGTTTGTCATGCGAAAAAGGAACGATGGAAACGGTTCGATACGAGGAGTCTGAAGAAAGCTTGATTGAGGCAGATTGGGATAGCAAAGAGGTTAAAACAACCGTTCACGATTGGGTTAGCAGCGGTGTTCTCGATGCAGAGGATCAGGAAAAGTTTAAGGATGAGATTGC
>JAZRCD010000181.1:0-4505 GCA_045635425.1 Ructibacterium sp.
TGGCCCACAGAACGACATGGCTACGATCCGACTTATTAAGTGCGCAGAGGAGCGTGACGCTCCACCCATTGCCGAGCAAAGTTTGTGGCAAAGATTTTCTACGGTTGCCGTGCCGCCTTTTTCGCAAATTAAGTGCGCAGAAAAATTGATGAGATTGCTTTGGGACAAGGTTTGCCAAGGCAGAACGATACTTTGTGTATGTGACTGTCTTGGCAAGCCGACGTCACGGAGCAAGGTCGCAATTTTTCAAGCACGACTGTATAAGAAAAAGTCGGCTTTCGCCGACTTTTCTCTTAAATATCTACTTTCATTACGTTACAAAGAGGTCTGCTGTTTTCATCCATACAAACTACCTTCAGGTAATCGCCTTGGGCGTAGGTAATTCCCTCTACGTTAACGGGAACGGGGTCGTTGGGTTGACCTGCCACTACGGTGAAGGGGGTGGCGGTTAACTTTTTGATGATACCCTCTTTGCTGTAAACACCCACATAGGCGGTACCGGCAATGGTAGTTCCGGGTTTCACGCTCATGTTGATGTTAGCGGAAACTGAGTTTCCGTTTACGTTTACGTCGGTTACGTTCTGAACGGAGTCTGCAAACTGGATGTTGGGCCGTTTGCCGTCATCGGCAATCT
This sequence comes from Ructibacterium sp., assembly GCA_045635425.1. Classification (GTDB taxonomy): domain Bacteria; phylum Bacillota; class Clostridia; order Monoglobales; family Monoglobaceae; genus Ructibacterium. Next base: position 635 of record JAZRCD010000181.1, read on the forward strand.
TAACCAGGGTTCCGGTTTCCAACAGTTCAAGAAGATCTGCTTCGGAGGTTATCTCGACGCCGTTGATCACGGTACCCAAAGGACAGGTTACGGTAACGGGCTCATCCAGACCGGGAATAGAAACTTTCAGAATCACACAAGCTTCTCCGTTCTCATCGGTTCCGGTGGTGGCATCGGTAATGGTTCCGTAACTGATGTCAGTTTCCTCTACCTTTACGGTGTGTACATAGGTGTTACTGATTCTTTCGCCCTGGGCGTTTTCAATCCACATCTTAATCCGATATTCCGAATCCTGATTGGGCAGGTTGGGAATGGTTACATCCTGCAGATCGTTTCCTTCGATGGGGTAGGAATATTCCTGTTGCAGATAACCACGGCTATCCAGCAACTGAACCTTCAGAACATTTCCGCCCTGAATACCGGTGGGATAGATTTCTATCTCCACATCCTTCAAGAAACTGTTGTTCAGGCTGGTTCCCGCATCAATATGGGTGATGGCGCCGTCTTTATCCTTACCCTTGATGCCGGTAATCTCAACGCCATATTCATATACGTTCAAATTATAGCGGTGATTGGAATCCAGAACGGGAGTCGCCATGGAAGTGCCTATCATATAAATAATGGGAAGTTTTTCTTTGGTATGAAGTCCGTTAAAGTACTTTCCGCTCACATTATAAGTCGCATCGGTGTATTGGGTCACGGGCAGAGAAGAGGTTTTCAAGGAAGTTATCTCATCACCCGATGCCACATAAGCCACATGCCAAGAGGAGGCATTGTTCAGGACAGAATCCAAGGTGTTGACCCGATTCATGAAATGACCATTCAACCATACGTTGTTTGCCAAATTAAACCGCTTATCGACACCATCGGCAGTTCTAATCTCGATACCGGTAGATGAATAGCTTATAACGGTTCCGTAGGAAAGTTTTTCTTGTACCGACCGCTTTACTGCAACCAGATTACCATCAACATCACCAATATACTCAATCTTGGTGCCTACGGGAAGCAGTGCCGCCATCTCTTCGGTGTTGGTATAAAGTTCTCCGTCCACGAAGAACCGTGCCGCAGTTGCGGTTTCTACTATCTCACCGGTGCCGTCTTTCCGAATTTTTACTGCAAGGGCTTCCTCTGTGTCCCAACTACCCGGCATCACACGGGCTTCTGTAATGGTACCGGAGCCGGAAGGCAGAGCCTTAACATCAAATTTACTTTCGTAGTAGGGGCTGATAATGGATCCGCCACCGTTTTCTACCCAGAGGAGGTAGCGGTAACTTGCGCTCACATTGGGCAGGTCGGTAAAGACTATCTCTCCCTCATCGCCGGAGATTATGCCGGTGGTAAACTGGATTTCTCTGCCGTTGGCATCATAAAGTCTTCCTGCCAAAGTCGCTCCGCCGGATACATTGCAGACAAAACCGATTTCCTGCTTCAGGTTGGCATCGCCATTCGCATTGACTTGGATGGTCTTGACGGTCTCGTTCATGTACCGAGCACTTATATCGGTAATCACAATACCATGGTCAAAAATAGCCAGATCGTAGTTGTGATTCTCATCCAGATAAGCGGGGTAGAATCCTCCGTTGTAGGAGTAGTAAACGGGAAGTTTCTGCTGCTTGGCGGATAGATTCGTGAAGGCCTTGGAAACTACAGAGTAGGTCTGATTGTACTTTTCTTCATACTTCCCTTCCTCACCTACGGTGAAATGAGTAATCTCACCATTCTCTTGGTTGAAGGATGCGGGCACGCCGTTGTTTCTTTTGATGTAATCGTAGATGTCGTCCACGTCATTCATTTTCTCGTCGCCCATTTTCGCTCCGGGATAGATCGCATAGGTCTCATAGGTTCCGTCAGGAAGTCCCAATTCTACTCTAACGTATTCCTCCACGGTGTTATATGCAATCTGGAATCGGGAGATCACACCGTAGTTATCGTATGCGGTGGTAGCTTCCCCAATGCGGAATGCACATCCAAAACCTGCCACCGCAACGGTTACATAAGAACCAACGGGCATTGCGGATAACAACTGGCCGGTGTTGGTACAAACGGTATTACCTACCTCCACGGGAAAATGGCAATAATATCCTCTCTCCCCACTTTTGCCATCTAGCTGAAGGTAAACTCTTGCCGCGCTGTAGTAACTGTTGGAATCATCCTGAATCTTGGTAACCGTACCGCTCTCGAGTTCTACTTCTTCTTTTTCGTATTCGTAACTGTAGATGGGGGTAGCCACGCTACCATTTCTAAGACCCCACAACTTGATGGTGTAGGTTCCTGCCGCCGCAGGAAGATCGGTGAAGGTGGTAACCCACTCCCATTCCACTTCTTTTCCGTCTACAGCCTGAAGTTTATTTCCGTTTGCATCGTAAATTTCACCCTTGATTCCGCTGATAGTATAGTCCTCCCAAGCAGTTACCTGAATATTGGAGAGCATTTTGCCGTTGGGTGTTGTCGTGGTTCCAATATTATAGAGGGTTGTCTGATTGTTCTTGGCATACATATTGGTAATCACGATGCCGTAATCGTAAACATTCAGGTCGTAGTAATGGTTTTCATCCAGATAAGGATAGAACCAGTTGTACCAAATTTCGCCGTCCCAATTATCTACCATGCAATAGAAGATAGGCAGATCTTTGGAAAGTCCTGCCAGAGTTCCGGTGGATGCGGAATAGGTCTTTGCGGTATAGGTTACCGGCGTCGCATCAAAATTGATTTCATAGATACCGGTGGTATAACCGTTATCACTAATCTGAAGCTCGTCAACGGTCACCGCAACGGGAATGTTGTGGGGAATTGCCGCCTCCAACTGAGAAAGACTGTTGTAGGTTCTCCCATTTACCTTGGTAAAGGAGCCTACAGAACCGCCGAAGCCATGCATTCCGCCATCCTGGGTGGGAACATAGAAGGAAGCTTCTAAATAGTCACCATTATCCCAGAAGGAATCCTGATCAAAGAAGCCATAGTAGGTTTCGCCGTCTTCCAAATAATCATAATAGGGAATGAAGGGCTTAGCGCTACCGCCACCGACGCTAACTGCCCCAAGGACCGTCATGCAGGACAGCACCATGCACAAACACAATATAATTGACAAGATACGTTTTTTCATAGAACAACCTCCCTGTGTATTATTTTTTTATTTTACCACGTTCTGCCCAAAATTGCAAGGAATGGTAAAAATATTCGCAATTTTACCAAAAAACACTTGACAAATTTAGCAAAAGGGTATACAATACGGAATTGTTACGACAATGTTACAAAACTGTTACAAAACAGAATAGTAAGGAGAATTACATGCGAAATCATTGGAAAAGAGCACTGCTTTGCACCTTGTTGGCGCTGAGCATTCTTATGAGTTGCGGTTCGGTTTTGGCCGTGCAGATTGGTTCTAAGGGCGGGTTTGTCCTGGATACAGCCACCGGTCAGGAAGTGTACAGTCAACGGGGTGATACCCGAATGGTTCCTGCCAGCATGACCAAGGTTATGTCCGCATACATTATTTACAAGGCTTTGGATGAGGGACGGGTTACCAAGGACACCTTGCTTCCCGTTAGTCCGGCGCTGGCGTCTTTTTCACGTCAGGCAGGATATTCCAACGTGGCTTTGTCTTCCGGTACAAAGTACACCTTAGATGAACTTCTGGATGCACTCTTTGTTGTTTCGGGTAATGCGGCTGTTATGGTTATGGCGGACTACCTTTACGGTAGCGAGGCGGCATTTGTCAATGCCATGAACGAGCAGATTAAGGAATGGGGTATTGATGCATGGTTTGCAGACTGTACCGGTGTTTCTTCCAGAAACTCTGTGACACCTCGGGCTATGGCAACCATTGCCAATCGTCTGGTAACCGACTATCCTGATTGTCTTACCTATGCAG
>JAZRCD010000182.1:0-18969 GCA_045635425.1 Ructibacterium sp.
CCTTGTGCAATTGTCGTAATACTGTGCTTTTCGCACTATTTCGTATTACCGCTTTTTCACTGTTTACTTTTCAAACATCACCAGCGTGACGCTGCACTCAATGCCGTTCTCTCCGAGTTTCAAAGATAATCTTTATCGCCGGAGCCACCAGCTTTTTCGTGCTTGTCACCACCGTCCCTCTCAGGGGACAGCTTACATAGTATATCACGATATCTACTACTTGTCAAGAACTTTTTTAAACTTTTTTTAAAAAATTTTACAGAATTGTTTCACTGCCAGATTTTTGCCGAATAACCGGGGATTTCCACCGTTACGCATCCCTCTTTTACCGTCACGGAATCACCCGACAACAGTTCTTTCAACTTCCCCTTCACCTCTTCCGGCAAAGAAACCGTTATTGTCTCTGCGCTCTCGCCTGCGTTCACGCCACAGAGTGCAAATCCGTTTCCCGTCTCTCCGAAGGGGTCTTTTCCATCTTTAAAATACCGAAGATAGACATACACCTCTCCTTCTGCAAAAACGGGCAGAAGTGCACCACGTTTTAAGCACTCGGTTTCATTTCGCAAATTGGCAAGGTTTTGATACCAATCCCGCAGTTCAAGATCCACCTTCCGCCAAGGGTAGGTACCTCGATTATAGGGGTCCTTTCCTCCTTGCATTCCCACTTCGTCTCCGTAATAAATACAAGGAACACCATAAAAGGTCATCTGCAGGAACACGCCCAGCATCAGGCGTTTGGTTGCCAGATCCTCCGCTTGAGACGACAGCGTTTCGTTCCCGCAACACTCCGCCATGCCACCCAAGAGAGATTTCACCCGCATGGTATCATGGGTGCCCAGCATATTCATCAGGCTATGGAGTGTCTCGGCGGGATAGTTTTCCATTTGCGACATCATCCGGCGGTTCAGGGTTTCTGCCCCGATACCACCCATGAGAAATTCCAGAACACTGTCTCGGAAGGGATAGTTCATGACGCTATCCAGTTCGTACCCCCAAAGGTATTCCCTCTGTTTGCTGTAGGCGGTCTTGTTGGAAGCATCCTCCCATACCTCGCCAATGATGACGCCGTTTGGATTTTCCTTCTTCACTTCCTGACGAAGAATCTTAATGAATTCGTCCGGCAATTCGTCTGCCACATCCAGCCGCCATCCTGCGGCACCTGCCTTCAGCCATTTCTTGATGACCGCATCCTCATCTTTTAAAATATAATTAAGGTAGGAATCCTCCATCTCGTTCACGTTGGGCAGGTTACTGCACCCCCACCAGCTTTGGTAGTTGGGATAATCGGTAAACTGGAACCAATTTCGGTAGGGGGAACCTTCGTCCCGAAAAGCACCTTGCCACTCTCCGTAGGTTCCGTATTTATTAAAGTAGATACTATCGGCACCGGTATGACTGAATACTCCGTCCAGAATCACCCGAATCCCCAACGCCTCTGCCTTTTGGCAAAGTTCACGGAAATCTTCTTCCGTTCCTAAGATAGGATCAATCTTCTTATAGTTGCCTGTGTCATAACGGTGATTGGAATAGGCCTCGAAAATGGGGTTCAGATAAATCACACCTACTCCCATTTCTTTTATATAAGGAAGTTTCTCTGTTATTCCTTTCAAATTCCCTCCATAGAAATCGTTATAGGCAGGACCATCCTCAAAAGGATGTCGATTCTCGGCAGGGGATGCATACCAATCCTCATGGAGTTGGTAGCCACTTTGTTTTTGGGCCGGGTTTCCGCCCTCTTCCGCCTTATAAAATCGATCAGGGAAAATCTGGTACATAACCTTGCCACGAAACCAAGCGGGGGTTTGATACTCCTTATCATAAACCGTAATCTGGTAACTGTTGGCAACAGGATATTCCGTCATAACTCCGACTCCGCCCAAGGAATCGGCGCTGTTACTGTAATAAACCGAGCGCCCCTCTGTTTCCGCCATAAAGTCATACCACAAAAGGCAGGGGGTTTCTCCTACCTCAATCGCACCTTGGAACCATCCGTCTCCCATGGCGGACATGGGAATCTGTTCCTCTGCTCCGTTCCGAAAAAGCCGAATCCATACCCTCTGCGGAATCTCCTCTTCTGCACGAAGGCGCAGGGTAACTGCGGTATCGGTCTTTACCGCACCAAAGGGGGTTCTGTATTGTAAGTCTTGGGAATTGTGGAATAATTTCATGGGACAATCTCCTTTAGAATCCATTAGCAAAGCATCCGCCTTGACAACCTTCTACAATTATGGCATAATACTCGCAGAATCCGAGTCGGAACTGCGTAACGGCAAGTGTAGCCTATTAACGTTCAGCCGATTATGGATTCTTTTATCTTCCACCATCGAATAAACAGACCGAGTCTCTGCCGGTTGCTACCTCTTTAGTATAATATGCAATTGAACTTTTTTCAAGCATTCCTGAAAAATTCTTGGGAAATGGTTGAAATTTCCCTGACAATATGATATAATATCACGATAAATCAGCCAATGGCAGAAAAGGAGCTGAAAAATATGAACGAACAATTCGCAACAGAAGAAATACAAGATATTACCCGTCGTATCGCAGAACTGCGTGACGCATGTGGTTTCACTCCGGAGGAGTTTGCAGAAAAACTGAAGATTTCCACCGAGGAGTACCTCTCTTATGAGCAGAATGCAAGCACCATCCCCATCAGCCAGATTTGTAATATTGCAAACCTGTGCGGAGTGGATTTGTCCGAGATTATGACCGGTGTCAGCGCGAAACTGACCACCCTGCAGGTGGTTCGTTCCGGTGAGGCCGCTCAGGGAAATCGGTATCCCGGCTATCACTTAGAGGATCTTGCCTTCCGTTATTCCGGTAAGGTAATGCAGCCCATGATGGCTACCCTTTATCCCGGAGAGCCGGAGCCTGCTCCCGTTACCCACGGGGGTCAGGAATTCAACTATGTCTTGGAAGGGGTTGTGAACCTCCATTGGAACGGAAAGGTCTACACCCTGAACGCAGGGGATTGCGCTTACTTCAATCCCACCTATCCCCATGGTCAGTCCTGTGGCAGCGATAAGCCTGCTAAGTTCCTGACAATCATTGCAGAATAAACCCCAAAAAAGGAGTATATACAGATGATATTAGAACGATTTTTGCCCAGAACCGAGTTTGAATCCTACGAGGACTTTAAGGAGAACTATACCGTCAACGTCCCCGAATATTTCAACTTCGGCTTTGATATTGTAGATGCCTGGGCAGCAGCGGAAAAGGACTACCGCGCACTTGTCTGGTGCGATGACCATGACAACGAGAAAATCTTCACCTTCGAAGATATGAGTAAACTCAGCAACAAGGCCGCAAACTTCTTCAAGGCAAAAGGCCTGAAGAAAGGCTCTGTGGTTATGCTGATTCTAAGAAGAAGATGGGAGTACTGGGTTTGCGCCACCGCTTTGATTAAGTTGGGTGTGGTATTTATCCCCGGAACTCTTCAGTTGACCAAAAAGGATATCGCCTATCGTGCCAATGCGGCAAACGTCGAGATGTTTGTCTGCCTGAAGGACGATTATGTGGTAGATCAGTTGGAGCAGGCGCTCCCTGAGATGCCCGGCGTGAAAAACATCTGTATGGTTGGCAACGAAACACGGGATGGCTGGATTAACTTCAATGAAGAAATCGAGAAATATCCTGATGTTCTGGAAAGACCCGAAGGCGAAGATGCCACCAAGGGCACCGATGTGATGCAGATTTACTTTACTTCCGGTACCACCGGAATGCCTAAGATGGTTACCCACAACTATCTCCACCCCTTAGGGCAGATCGTTACCGCCAAGTACTGGCAGCGGGTACAACCCAACAAACTGCACATGAGCGTTTCCGACTCCGGTTGGGCGAAGTTTGGTTGGGGTAAGATTTACGGACAGTGGTGTTGCGGCGCTACCATTTTTGCCTATGATATGGACAAGTTTGTTCCGGCAAAGCTTCTTGAAATGATGTCCAAGTACCGACTGACCACCTTCTGTGCACCTCCCACCATGTATCGATTCATGCTTCAGGAGGATATGACCAAGTACGATCTTTCCAGTATTCAGAACTGGGCAACCGCAGGAGAACCTTTGAATGCGGATGTATTTAATAAATGGAAGGAACTAACCGGCGGAAAGATTCATTCCGGCTTTGGCCAGACAGAAGGAACCGTTCTCTTTGCGGACTTCGAGTGGTTTGAGCCCATCCCCGGTTGTCTGGGAAAACCCTCACCCATTTACGACATTCGTCTTCTGGGCAGCGACGGAAAAGAGTGTGAAGACGGTGAAGAGGGCGAAATTGCCATCTTTGGCGTTAAGGACAACCCTCCTGTAGGATTGTTCATCGGTTATTACAAGGACGAAAAGCAGACGGAAGAAGCTCTGGGTAGCGGCATCTACAACCTGAAGGACGTTGCATGGATGGACAGCAACGGTTACTACACCTTTGTGGGCAGACACGATGATGTTATCAAGTGTTCCGGCTACCGCATTGGTCCCTTCGAGGTAGAAAGCGCTCTCATCGAGCATCCTGCCGTAGTAGAATGTGCCATCACCGGTGCACCCGACCCCATTCGTGGTCAGGTGGTTAAGGCGACCATCGTTCTTGCCAAGGGTTGGACTCCCTCGGACGAACTGGTTAAGGAACTGCAAAACCATGTTAAGAAGGTAACCGCCCCTTACAAATACCCCCGTGTGGTAGAGTTTGTGGACGAACTCCCCAAGACTTTAGGCGGAAAAATCAAACGTGCTGAAATTCGAAAAGCGGATGCCGACGAGAAATAAGCAAAACGAAAAGGGAACGACATTGTCGTTCCCTTTTTTTATTCTTCATTGGTTGGTTGTTGATTCATGGCGTTTTGCTGCTGACCATAAGCAAGCGGCTCCGGTGTGGGTTGCGGTGCAGGCTGAGGTGTGGGTTGCGGTGCAGACTGAGGCATATTGCCTTGCATGGGCGGCACGTTGCTCTGCACGGGAGGTTGATACCCTACGGGCGGTTGGTAACCCTGCACAGGGGGTTGATAGCCTTGCACGGGAGGAACCGTACCCCAAGCGGGTGCGATTTCGTATCCCTTATCCTTACAACTGAACAAGCAAAAGGCGCCTGCCAAAGGAATCAGATAGGTCAAAACAATATATGTAAGCGCACGATTGGGCATGGTAGATTCATAAATCTTGTAAAGACAAAGGGTATACACCACCTGATAGACCGTGGCAAAGATAGCACATACACAAGCCGTAACCGCAATCACGATACCATTTTCCACCATCTTTCGTTCCATATATCTTGAAGCATAGCCCTGACCATCCACATAGGTGGCTGTCATTGCCATCTTTGTGGTGGCAACAATATATGCAACCAAACCAATCACAAACAATATGTTCAAAAGAATCATGACTACGTCCCAATTCCGCTTCTGTCCGTTTCTTTTATCGTAATCTTTCGCGATCTGACCCGTGGTCCATGCGGACAAAATCGGAACCCATGCCATCCAGTCGTTAGCAATGCCACGACGTCTTGCCAACTTTTGAACAGCCAGAGAACTCAGCACATAATCCAAAACTGCAATACCCAGCGCCAGCAGAATCAGAAATGCTCCAATAAAAACACCTACAACTTCCATTTTCATCTCTCCTTTTTCCTTTTATCCGCCACCTATCCCTAATTCATCAAATATGTAACTGCAGAAAGAGGCCTCGGTGGCATCCATTGTTTTTCGTCCAACTCACTTTTGAAAAACATCTGCAAAATCTTATTCCAGATAATCCTTTAACTTACGGCTACGACTGGGATGACGAAGTTTTCTCAAGGCCTTTGCCTCAATCTGACGGATACGCTCACGGGTTACGTTGAACTTCTTACCCACTTCTTCCAGGGTTCTTGCTCTGCCGTCATCAAGACCAAACCGAAGTCTTAATACCTTTTCTTCTCTGGGGGTCAAGGTTCCCAGAACGTCTACCAACTGTTCCTTCAGCAGAGTGAAGGTTGCCGCATCGGAAGGTGCAGGAGCATCCTCGTCCTGAATGAAGTCACCCAGATGGCTGTCCTCCTCCTCACCGATGGGGGTTTCCAGAGAAACCGGTTCCTGAGCAATCTTCATAATCTCGCCCACCTTATCCACCGGCATATTCAGTTCTCTTGCAATCTCTTCGGGCATGGGATCTCTGCCCAGTTCCTGTACCAACTGACGGGAAACACGAACCAACTTGTTGATGGTTTCCACCATGTGAACAGGAATACGAATGGTTCTTGCCTGATCTGCAATGGCACGGGTGATTGCCTGACGAATCCACCAAGTAGCATAGGTACTGAACTTATAACCCTTGGTATAGTCGAACTTATCAACAGCCTTAATTAAGCCTAAGTTACCCTCCTGAATCAAATCCAGGAAGAGCATACCACGACCCACATACCGCTTTGCAATGCTGACAACCAGACGGAGGTTGGCTTCTGCCAGTTTCCGCTTGGATGCCTTATCGCCCTCTGCCATCTTCTGGGCAAGTTCGGTTTCCTCTGCGGTGGAAAGAAGGGGAACCTTACCGATTTCTTTCAGGTACATCCGCACGGGGTCATCGATGCTGACACCGTCCGGGACAGACATATCGTCCAGTTCCTCTTGGGTAATCTCGATTTCCTCGTCGATAATATCCAGTTCCTCGTCCAGGTTGCCCACAATCTCAATGCCCTGCTTTTCCAGATATTCATAAACCTTATCAATCTGCGCAATATCCAGATCCAGTTCTTCTAACTTGTCGCTGATATCCTTGTAGTCCAGAACACCCTTCTTCTTGCCCTCTTCCAACAACTGTTGCAACAATTGTTTCTTGGAGGTAGGCTTTTTCTGTTCCGACTTCTTCTTGGGAGTTTCCTCCTCATCCTCTTGGGTTGCTTCCCGTTCAATATCCGCCTTGGCATCCATCTCGGCATCCTTTTCTGCCTTTTCTTCTGCCTTGGTCTTTTTCTTGGTAGCCTTGGGTGCCTTCTCCTCGGCGGCCTCTGCCTTAGGTTCTTCTTCCTTGGCCGCCGCCTTTTTGGTAGTCTTCTTGGCAGGTTTCTTCTCAACCGCTTCTTCGACCTTTTCCTCTACCTTTTCTTCTGCCTTTTCTTCTGCCTTCTTAGCAGTCTTTTTCGCAGGCTTTTTCTCTTCCTTAGCCTCTGTCTCGTCCTTTTTCTTGGTAGACTTCTTGGCAGGAGCCTTCTCTGCCTTCTCTGCCTTCTCTGCCTTTTCTGCCTTGGTCTCCGCCGCCTTTTTGGTGGTCTTCTTGGCAGGCTTTTTCTCTACGGTTTCTTCTACAGTAGCCTCTGCGGTCTGCTCCTGTTCCAAAATCTCCTTCTTCTTTGCCATCTTATTTTCCCCCTTGTTTCTTCTGCTTCAATATCTTATCAAGTTCGGCAAGGTCGCCCTCTGCCATCAATTTCATCTGTTGGCGTTTCCGCTTTTCCTCTTGCAGAATGCCGATGGGTTGCATTACCGCCCATTCCTTATTCTCCACATCCTGATACCGATGATCCATGAGAATACTGCTTCCTGCCACTCGCAGATTTTCGGGAAGCTTGTCCAGTACATCCCGATGAACATCTGCCTCTTTGCCTCGGGACGGGTCCGTCTGAAAGAGCAATGTTGCCATCTCTCTATGTATCCCTTCCGAGAAATCCTCCGGCAGAAGACCTGCTTCCACCGTCTTTTTCAAAGCGCCGCCATCCACCATCAGGTAGAGCAACAACCGTTCCGCATTGGTAAGACGCATGGCGTCCATATCCCGTCTGCCTCCGGTCTGCTCCCGAAAGACTTTTTCTTCCTCCCGACGTTGCTTCCGCTCTTCAATGGCGTTTCGGGTTCGCATAAGAACCTGCACCTGTGCCGCAAGACCCTCTTCGCTGATGCCGGCTGTTTTTGCCACCTGCTTTAAGTAGAGTTCCCGCTCCGGTGCCTTTTTAATCTCTGCAAGAATTCCTGCTGCTTTCTCCACAAATTCAATGGTTTGCTCGGTATCCTCCAGATCATATTCTTTCTTGACCTCTTCGATTCTATACATTAGCAAAGGCTGTGCCTGTTCCATCAGAACACGGAACATCTCGGGGCCTCTTGCTTTGATGAACTCATCCGGATCCTTTCCGTCGGTTACCGTCATGACCTTTGTCTTAATTTCTGCCTGAGTGAGAATCTCACCTGCCCGAAGGGTGGCTCGCTTTCCCGCTTGGTCACTATCATAACAAAGCACCGCTTTGCCTGCATACTTCTTCAAGAGCCGCGCCTGTTCCGGCGTGAATGCGGTTCCCAAAGACGCCACCGCATTCCCGATGCCGGCCTGATGCAAGGAGATAACATCCATGTATCCCTCCATCAGGAGCAGTTGCCCTGATTTATCGTTCTTGGCATAGTTAAGGCCGAACAGATTTTCTTTTTTCTTAAACACCGCCGTTTCGGGTGAGTTCAGGTACTTGGCACCGCCGCCATCCCCCTCCAGCACACGGCCACCAAATCCGATGATGTTTCCCTGCACATTGATGATGGGGAATATCACACGTCCGTCATGGAACACGTCGTAGTAACTTCCGTTCTCTCTCTGCTTGGCAAGACCTGCTTCGAAAACCTGATGTTGGGTAAACCCCTTGGTCTCCAGATACTCCAAAAGATTACTCCAACCCTCCGGCGCAAAACCCAACCCGAACTTTTTGATGGTTTCGTTGGTCAAGCCACGTTCCTTCAAGTACTGAAGGGCAGATTTTCCCTTGTCTCCTGCCAGATGGCGGAAGAAGTACCGTGCCGCTTCGGTGTTAATCTGATAAATTCGCTGTTTGGTGTCCTGAATCTCTGCACGTTTCTGCTTATCCGCAGGGTTGCCGGGTTCCGGCATGGGAAGATGTGCCCGATCTGCCAAAAACTTCAGGGCATCATAAAATTCCAGATTCTCCATTTTCATAATAAAGTGAATTACATTGCCCGTGGCGTTACAACCAAAGCAATAGAACAACTGTTTTCCCGGGTCAATGGAAAGGGATGGAGATTTCTTATCGTTATGAAAAGGACAGAGGGCGGCATACCGACTTCCGATTCTTCTCAATTTAATATACTCGGACGCCACCTCAATCAGGTCGTTCCGTTCCCGAACTTCATCCACGAAATCCTGAAAATCCTGTGCCATACCCTCACCTCCTTTTATCTCTTATACCATAATTCGACGCCTTTTTCCTATTTCCTCTTTTATCTGGTCCAGAAAGAGGGAATATAGTACTCAGAAAATTTTGCCACCGCAAACCGATCACTCATACCGGCAATGTAATCACGGGTAAGAATCTCGGTATCCTCGGTTGCGCTTGCCTCTGCCCAATCCTGAGGGATTGCCCAGGGGTTCTTGCTGTAATATTCATACAGACCGGTTATAATATGGTCTGCCTTTTTCTCTTCCTTCTTCGGTTCGGAAGAAACATATACGTTTCGGAACATAAACCCCCGAAGACCCATCATGGCCTCATACACTTCCGACTTCATGGAAATTTCGGACTTTCCTTGGCTCTCGGCAATCACCGCCCAAATCATGGAATCAATCCGTCCTGAATGGGTGTTGCCCAGAATCAACGTGAACTCCCGCGGGATGTCCTCTGCTCCCAAAACACCGCCTCGAATAGCATCGTCAATATCGTGGTTGATATAGGCAATCTTATCTGCCAGCGCCACAATCTGTCCCTCTAAGGTGTCGGCTTTTTTCTCCCCTGTATGACAAAGGATGCCGTCTCGCACCTCGTGGGTCAGGTTCAGGCCACCTGCACGCTCCAGCACATCCACCACCCGAAGGCTCTGTTCGTTATGGCGAAATCCTGAAGGACAAAGTTCGTTAAGCACCATTTCCCCACGATGACCAAAGGGCGTGTGTCCCAAATCGTGACCCAGCGAGATTGCCTCGGTCAGGTCCTCGTTCAGGTTCAATGCCCGAGAGATGGTACGAGCAATCTGGGAAACCTCTAAGGTATGGGTCAGTCGGGTTCGGTAATGGTCACCCTCAGGGGACAAGAATACTTGGGTCTTATGCTTTAACCGACGAAATGCCTTGGAATGAATAATCCGATCCCGATCCCGTTGAAACTCTGTCCGCAAATCACAAGGGGTTTCCTCGGTCTGCCGACCTTTGCTCTCCCTTGCCTTGGCCGCCCATGGTGCCAACTGAGATAATTCCCGTTCCTCGGTGATGCTCCGTATATTCATGCCGAATCCCTCCTGTTTTTTCCTCTTTTCTTTTAATTCTACAAAACCCCCGAAATTCCTCTTTTTGGTTGACAAATTTTTTGTTTTGCTTTAAGATGATGGGAAGGAAACGAAATCAAAGACCTGTATGGTCTGTGAAAAGATTTATACGGGAGGGGCAAGCCCCTCCCCTACAACGATAAATGGACCATTTCATACGAATTTGTAGGGAACGGCATTTATGACGTCCCGCAGAGATTGACCGGACGATTTATGCGGTCGTGGTCAACCGCCGACCCCTGCACCTTTACCGGAGGTTATACCCATATGATACTAAGCCCAAGACTGCAAGCCATTGCTGATTTTATCAAGCCTTGTGATACCATGGCAGACATCGGCACCGACCACGCCTATCTTCCTGTGTGGCTCTGCCTGAATAACCGATGCAACTCTGCCATTGCGGCAGATGTGAATCAGGGACCTTTGGATCGTGCCACAGAGACGGTGGCTCGGTTTCATCTGCAGGAGAAAATCTCCCTGCGGTTGGGAAGCGGCGCAGACCCCCTGACACCGGGAGAGGCAGATGCCATTGTCATTGCCGGCATGGGCGGTCTTTTGATCGGGGAACTCCTTCTGGCAAACCCCCAAGTTTTTCAAGAGGCCAAACAGATTTATCTCCAGCCCATGAGTTCCATTCCCGAACTGAGAGAATCCTTATATCATATGGGCTACACCATCCGTGAAGAAATTTTGGTGCCGGAAGAAGATAAACTCTATCATATTCTTTCGGTGGTTAAGAAACAGGAAGCAGAGCCTTTCTCTCCTGCCGATTTTATCCTTGGGAGAAAACTTTGCCAAACCAAACCGGTTCATTTCCCCCAATATATTCAGCGGGAAAAATCCCGCCTGACCAGAAAACTTGAGGGATTGAAGGCCGGAAAGAATCCAAATCCGTCCGTCTTGGAAGAAACCGAAGCACTTCTTCGGGAGATGGAACAGTTAGAAAGGTAGGTTATCATGTTAACAGTTAACGATATCATCAAAAAGTTAGAGCAGTTTGCTCCACCATCCCTGGCAGAGCCTTGGGATAATGTAGGACTTCAGGTGGGAGATAGAGCGCAAGAAGTAACCACCGTCTTTGTCTGTTTGGATGCCACCTCACAAAACGTGGCAGAGGCAAAGGCCTGCGGTGCAGAACTGATTCTGTCCCACCATCCCTTATTGTTCTCTCCGCCCAAGCAAGTTGTGGAACAGGAGGTTCTCGGTTCCATTCTTCGGGATTTGATTCGAAGTGACATTTCCCTTTACAGCGCTCACACCAACTTAGACCATGCCGATGGGGGTATGAACGATGTTCTTGCCCAACACTTGACCCTGACGGATATTCGAAGATTCCGTGAAGATGAGTGTGTGGACGGCCTTGGAAAGCCCATTGACAACATCGGTCGGGTGGGCGTTCTGCCAAAGCCCATGCCCATGAAAGATTTTGTGGCATTGACCAAGGACGCCTTGGATTGCCGTGCTTTGCGGTTTCTGGGAGACCCTGACAAAACCATCCAAACCGTGGCTCTTTGCAGCGGTGCAGGAGGAGACGGCATCTACTCCGCCTACCATGCAGGTGCCGATGTGTATGTGTCCGCCGATGTACGTCACCATGAGGCACAACTGGCATCGGAACTGGGACTGAATCTCATTGACGGCGGACATTTTGAAACGGAAAATACCATCTGCCGTTTTATGGCAGACTTCCTGAAAGAACAGTTCCCTGAACTCAAGGTGGTTTCTTCTACTGCTACGCCCTTCTTTCAAGGTTAAATCTAAAACAAAAAAGAGCAGAAACTCATAGGAGTTTCTGCTCTTTGTTTTTATGCTTTGTCTTAATATCCGGCACCTGCGGTTGCTCCGGTCTGTACGCCTTCGGTGGGATTCTCTTCCTGATACAGGGTATAGAGATCGTTGAAGGTTGCCTGTGCATCAACTACACGAGCGCAAACATCTGCCACAGAGATTGCATCCAGATTCTTCTGGTTGATCTTAATCTTCATGTCGGACTTCCAGTAGTTGAACAGATCCATCTCACCGGGAAGTCTCTTGATGATGTGGTAACCATAACTGGTCTCAACGATACCGCTGATTTCGCCAATACCCAAAGCAAATGCCGCTTCTTCGAACTCGGGCATCTCAGCCATCCCACCGGGAGTGAAGGTGTAACCCTCTTCGGACTGACCGGGGTCTTCGCCGTAGGTCTTTACCAGTTCGTCAAAGTCTTCACCGTCTTGTGCTTTCTTGAGCACTTCTTCTGCCAAGGCTTTCTTGTCTTCCTTGGTCTCAGCAGGAGCTGCAGCTTCTTCACCCTCTGCAGGTGCTGCCTCTTCGCCCTCTGCCAAAGTCGCCTGTTCTGCGCTTGCTTCCTTAGGGAATGCAATGAAAATATGCTTTGCAGTAGCACCATCCTCTGCCGCATACTCAGCCAGAGTCTCGTCATCGGGATAGTAGTTACCGGGGTTCTTCTTCATATCATCAGCAATGTCAGTACCGTAACTGTTGCGAAGATTCAAACGCTTATACTGTTCCAGATCCAGATAACCCTGTGCCTGTGCATTTGCAGCAACCAGCTCTTCGTTGTACTGCTTGGTCAACTGATACATCTGTGCATCAAACAGCTTCTCTTCATCTTTCGCATTCCATTCAACGCCCATCTTCTTGCCTTGCTTCATTAAGATGTAGTTCTCGGTTGCAATTCTTACTGCGTTTTCTTTTACCACTTCTTCTGCAGTTTTGCCGTCCTCTGCTTCGGATTCCCAATCAAAGGACGCAGGATCGGTAGCAACGCCGCCGTTCTTCTGCATGTACTCGGTTGCTGCCTGATAGATGAAGTATTCCATATCTTCCT
Source organism: Ructibacterium sp. (assembly GCA_045635425.1). Classification (GTDB taxonomy): domain Bacteria; phylum Bacillota; class Clostridia; order Monoglobales; family Monoglobaceae; genus Ructibacterium. The sequence goes on from JAZRCD010000182.1 coordinate 13,047, forward strand.
GCGTAATCTTTTCGCCGGCAACCTTTACCACGGTCTTACCACCCTGGAACAGAGGAGTTGCAGGAATGGTGGAGGAACCACCGGTCTTCATCCATGCGGGAATCTGCTGTACAGCAAGCAACAGCAGAGCACCTACCAAAAGGCTTGCCACAGAGGTCATAATCAGCTTATACAGAGGCATGGTAACAATCTTGGGCTCAGCCACTTCTTCTACCTCTTCCTCAACCTCAGCATAGATGGGGTTACCCTCTTCGTCATAGCCGATGAGTTCCGGCTCTGCCGCAACCTCTTCTTCGGCCTCTTCTGCATCTTCTGCATCTTCGTCCGCAATTTCTTCTGCGACTTCTTCCGCTACGGCTTCTGCTTCTGCGATTTCGTCTTCCAGTTCAGCCGCCGCATCACGAATCTTTTCGCTTACGTCTTCCAGGACTTTTTCTTCCAGTTCAGCCTCGGACAGGCCGTTCTGTAATTCTTTATTTTCGTTGTCCATGTTATTTCTCTCCTTTATCGAAAAATCTTTTTCCATTGTACTATAGTTTTTTTGATTTTTCCAGTCTTTTTTGAAAAAATTTTAAAATATTTATAAATTATTCATATTTCCTTCCGGCTCTTTCTCCAAAAACTCCAGTACTTGACGGACTGCATCAAAGTACTCACGTTCCTTGCCGGGCACCGGCTTGCCCAACTTATAGTGAAGTTTCGGCTTCCCTGCCGAGGGCAGGAAGAAGTCTCGCGGTCGTGCATTGATGACCGTAAGGAGGTTGGTAAAGTCGGGCAGGTTTCCGCTGTCGAAGCCGAAAATTACCTGAGGACCATTCCCCACAATCTCGGAAACACCACGTCTTTGGGCCATAGCCTTCAAAAGTGCCACCTCCATCAGGTTATGAACCGATGTGGGAACGGTGCCGTACCGATCCTCGATTTCGTCGTAGGCGTCGTAAAACTCATCCCGATTTCCAATGGCGGAAATCCGCTTGTAGGCCGCCAGTCTTTGGTTGTGGCTTCCAATATATTCATCGGGAATATATGCTGAGATGGGCAGGTCAATCATCGTTTCGGTCTTTTTCTCGGGTTCTTTGCCCTGTTCTTCTCGTACCGCCTGCTCCAGAAGTTGACAGTACATTTCATAACCAACCGCCTCTAAGTGACCGTGTTGCTCGGCACCAATCAGGTTACCGGTTCCCCGAATCTCCAGATCCTGCATGGCAATACGGAATCCCGACCCGAACTCGGTGAACTCCTTGATGGCAAGAAGTCGTTTTTCTGCATCCTGTGTGAGCACCTTATTCCGACGGAAGGTCAGGTAGGCATAAGCAAGGCGATTGGAACGCCCTACCCGACCACGCAACTGGTACAATTGCGCCAGACCCAAACGGTCTGCATCCTCCACAATCAGGGTGTTTACATTGGCAATATCCAGACCCGTTTCGATGATGGTGGTACAGATGAGCACATCAATCTCTCCTTGTGCCACCTTCTCCATAATCTCTTCCAGTTCCCGCTCCCCCATCTTTCCGTGGGCAACGGCAATACGAGCCTCGGGTACCAGTTCCGCAATCCGATTGGCGGCGGCATAAATGCCCTCCACCCGATTAAAGAGGTAATATACCTGTCCGTTTCGGGCAAGTTCCTTGGAAATGGCCTCCCGCACCACCTCTTCGTCATATTCTAAAACATAGGTGCCGATGGGGTACCGCTCTCCGGGGGGTTGGGTAATCAGGCTCATATCCCGAATCCCCGAAAGGCTCATATGAAGGGTTCTTGGAATGGGGGTTGCGGACAGGGTCAGTACATCCACCTCTTGGCGGAGTTCCTTAATCTTTTCCTTGTGCCCCACACCGAACCGCTGTTCTTCGTCAATGACCAGAAGGCCCAGTTTCTTGAAATTCACGGATTTTCCCAACAGTTTGTGAGTACCTATCACGATATCCACTTCTCCCGTGGAAAGACCCTTGATGGTCTCCTTTTGCTGGTTTCCCGTTACAAAGCGGGAGAGCATACCCACCCGAATGGGATAGTTCCGCATCCGCTGTTTGAAGTTGTTGTAATGCTGAGACGCCAAAATGGTGGTGGGAACCAGATATGCCACCTGATATCCGCTCATGACCGCCTTGAATGCCGCTCGCATGGCGACCTCGGTCTTGCCATAACCCACATCTCCGCAAAGAAGCCGATCCATAGGATGGGGTTGTTCCATATCCGCCTTTACCTCACGGATGGCACGGAGTTGGTCTTCGGTTTCATCATAGGGGAATGCCGCCTCAAAATCCCGCTGCCACTCGGTGTCCTTTAAGAAGGTAATCCCCGGAATCTGAGATCGCTTCGCATAGAGGGAAATTAATTTCTTTGCCATGTCGGCGGCGGCCGCCTTGACCCGTTCTTTGGTACGGCTCCACTCCACACCGCCCAACTTGTTTACCTTGACCCTTGCGCCATCCTTGGCTGTATGCTTATACACCATGTCCAGCTGGTCGGTGGGAACATAGAGCACATCGGTACCCCGATACTGAATTTTCAGGTAGTCCTTCCGCACCCCTTCCACCGTCAGTTGTTCGATACCGGTATAAAGGCCGATACCATGGCTTTGGTGAACAATATAATCACCGGGGGAAATCTGGGTGAAACTGGAGATTCTGTCTCCCGGTGCAACCTTGGTCTTCTTTCGTTTCTTTCGGACGTCACCAAAGACCTCCCGATCCCCCAATACCGCCACCTGCAGATGGGGGTAGGAGAAGCCGCGACGGATACTGCCCTTGGCAATCAACACGTTGCCGGGTCTGCCCATATCCTGCAATTCTTCTTGGTAACTGACCTTGATGCCCTCATCCTCCAACTGACGGGCAAGGGCCTTGGCATGCCCCTCGGTTCCGGCCAAAATCACTGTGCGGTAACGGTTTTGCTGATAGTATCGCAACGATTCGCAAAGGAAGTCCAATCGTCCCTGAAATCCGTTCAGGCTCTGGCTTTCCAACCGATAGGTTGCCTTGGGTTTCACATCTCCGCCACCTTGGGTAATACCGCTGAGGCTGATCAGGGTGCCTTTGGCCAGTTTCTTCGTCATATTCTTATAGGGCGCGGCATAGCACAACCCTGCCTGAGGCAGAACCCCACGTTCCGCCAGTTCGGTTATATCCTGCGCCTGTTGTTCTTCCAGCCGTTCCATTCGCTCCCGAATCCGAGAACCGTCACACCGGAAAATCAGGTCGTCTCCCCTAAAGTAATCGGCCAAAGTGGGAATTTCCTGATAGATATAGGGAATGTATTTGTCCATAGACGGGAAAATCATCCCCTGCTCCAGTCGTTCTTTGTCACGCATCAGGGATTTTTCCAGTTTTTGGCCCCGCTCGGTGGCGGTGTCCAGTCCTTGGGTCAGCTCTGTTATCTTTTGTTCCAGTCTAAGACGTTCTTGTTGATCGGGTAACAACTCACGGGCAGGGAGAATGGTCACTGCCGAAATCTTGTCTACTGTCCGCTGGGTTTCCGGGTCAAAAACACGGATGGAGTCCACCTCGGTATCAAAAAACTCGATGCGGATGGGGTTCTCTCCCCCTGCTACCGGATAAATGTCCAGAATTCCGCCACGAAGGCTCCATTGACCGGGCCCTTCCACCATCTCTTCCCGACAGTAGCCAAGGGCGGTGAGGGCATCTGCCAACCCATCCAGTTCCCGATCGTCTCCCACCTTAAGGTCGATGCTGTTTTTGGCATAGAGTTCTTTGGGCACGGTGGGGGATACCAAGGCCTCTGCCGTGGTAACCACACAACACTGCTCACCCCGAAGGAGAGCCGCCAACACCGAAAGACGTCGGCTTGTCACGTCCTGACCCTTTGCCTCTACATCATAAAAAAGCAGATCTGTCCGAGGGAAATAGAACACCTGTTCCCCCAGAAAGAACCGCAAATCTTCGTAATATTGACGTGCTTCTTTTTCCTCTGCTGCAACCACCAAAGCGGTGCGGGAAAACTGTTCACAGACAGAGGAAATCAGGTGTGCCCCCACAGAGTCCGACACACCCACCACCTGAACCGGTGTTTTTTTCTCTTTGATTCCTTTGACCAGTTGGTCAAATTCTTCCATCTCCTGCAGAAGTTCCGAAAAAACCTTCATTGTTTTCACCTTTATCCGTTAAACCGATTCATGGCCGTCTTGGCATCCGCAGAAATCAAGCATTCCACCGCCTCGGCTACCTTTACCACCGTGGGAATCAGAATCTCGGTTTCCTCCTTAGAGAATTTCCCCAAGACAAAGTCTTTACAGTCGAAATCCGGATGGCGTTCCTGACCCACTCCGATTTTAATTCGAGGGAATTGATCCGATTGCAACTGGTAGATGATGTTCTTGATACCGTTGTGACCGCCGGCAGAGCCCTTTTCACGAATCCGAACTTTGCCGGTAGGCAGAGAGATATCGTCGTAAATTACCAGAACCTCTTCCGGCTCCAACTTATAAAAGTCTGCTATCTCCCGCACACTCTCCCCCGAGAGGTTCATATAGGTCTGGGGCTTGACCAGCATCACCTTTTCGCCACCGATTCGGCCTTCCCCGATGATGGCACGGTGCTTTTCTTTGTTCATTTCGATGTTGTATTTGGAACTGATTACGTCAATGGCCTCAAAGCCGATGTTGTGACGGGTTCCTACATATTCCCGACCGGGATTTCCCAGCCCTACAATCAAAAACATAGTGTTTTCAAACCTTTCTTTTTTCAATAAGGATAGTATACCACATTTTCAATAAAAATCAAGCACGACCCCGAAGCAGTGGCGAGATTCGCTTATAAATAATAAACGTAACAGTCGATACGATGATTCCCTTCAGGATATTAAAGGGGGTTACGCTGAGCAGGATGACCTTCCATTGGTTATTGACAAAAGGAAGGATTTTTTGGCACATGCCGATGATGGCTTCCATGGGGATGCCCATAACTTTGGTGTAGAAGGGGAACATAATAAAATAGTTGGAGAAGATTCCCAACAAGGAGAAACAGAGGGTTCCTGCGATCATGGCAATCAATGCGGTTTTTCGGTTCTTGTTTCTTTTGTAGATGATACCTGCAGGCACCACGAATGCACAACCCAACAAGAAGTTAGAGAGTTCCCCCACACCGCCTGTGGTGGTAACAAACAGATGGAGCAGGTTCTTGACCAGTTCGGTCAGGGCTCCTGCCAAAGGGCCGAAGGAGAACGCCAAAACCAAAGCAGGCAAATCAGACAGATCCAGCTTGATAAAAGCAGGTGCAATGGGAAGACTGAAGTCCAATAGCATCAGGACAAAGGAGATGGCTGCGCCCACGGCACAGCTTACCAACATACGGGTGTTGATAGGTTTTGTTTGTTTTGTCATTTCGATTCCTCCTTGAAGATATATGGTTTTTTGTCAAATGAGTTTTTCCGGGAGGAGCAAGCCCCTCCCCTACGATTTGTTATCCGAATAAAATCTGCCTTTTGCACTCGGTAGTGCGAAGAAAAATTGATGAGATTTGTTCGACACAAGATGAGGAATGGCAGGAGTGTACTCTATGTACATGACTGTCATTTCTCGGCGAAGTGGCGGGCAAAGATCGCAATTTTTCAAGCACGACCGTATCAAAAAGTCCCTGGACATAACAATCCAGGGACTTTTTATACTTCTTTCATCCAGACTCTACTGTCGGCTTTGGAATCTCACCAAATCTGCAGATTTCTCTGCTCGCGGGCTTTACCGCCGGTACGGAATTTCACCGATCCCTGAAGGTTTATTCAATTTTGTGTTCTACTCTGCAGGAGCAGGAACAGGTGCCGGAGCCGGAGCCGGAGCAGGAGCCGGAGCAGGAGCCGGAGCAGGAGCCGGAGCAGGAGCCGGAGCAGGAGCAGGTGCGGGGGCAGGTGCCGGTGCAGGTGCCGGCCCGGGTGCCGGTGCAGGAGCCGGTGCCGCCTCGGGTGC
>JAZRCD010000183.1:0-12972 GCA_045635425.1 Ructibacterium sp.
GTTCTTGAATGCAAGCATAATTCTTGACATTTCACCACCGGAGGCTATCTTCGTCAAAGGCTTAAGGGATTCTCCCGGATTGGGCGATATTAAAAACTCAACCCGATCAAATCCATTTTTGGTATAGTGAGGTTTCTCATCATTTTCCATTCGTTCTATGGAGACGGAAAAACGCATCTTCTGCATATCCAAGTCGGACAACTCATCCATGATTGCAGTTTGCAACAAGATTGCTTTTTCTTGTCGCAGTTTGGAAAGTTCCTCTGCACAGGCATACAATATCTCTTCTTCTTTGTCAAGTAAAGCCTGTAGTTTTTCTTGCTCTGCGTAGCAATCTTCTATTCTTAAAAGTTCTTCTTCTGCCTTCTTCAAAAACGCTAATACATCCGTAACGGCACCGCCGTATTTACGTTTCAAATCCGAAATGAGTTGAAGGCGTTCTTCTATTGCATCCAGTTCACCGGGTTCAATATCAATGTTACCAAGATAAGATTTTAATTCTCTGGTAACATCCTCCACATCTGCAAGAACAGAACACAATGTCTGATAAAATCCATTTAAGGTATCATCCAACTCTGCTACCTTCTCAAGATAATGAACGCCACCTGATACCTGATCATAAGCAGACTCAGAATGTTCATCCCCATACAAAGCCTGATATGCTTTTTCAGTGTTTTCAACAATGGTCTCAAAATGAGAAAGATATTCCCGACGTTCTAACAACATCTCTTCCTCGCCATCTTTCAAAGCGGCGGAAGAAATCTCATTAATCTGATGTTTCAACAAATCAATTCTTCGTTCTTTTTCCGCTTCGTCCGTAACCAATTGCTCCAGTTCCTTACGGATTGCAAGAACCTTGCTATATTGTTCCTGATACCGCTTTAATTCCTTTTGACAATTCCCGTAGCTATCTAAAAATCCAAGGTGGCTTTTAGGCGATAAAATACTTTGGTTATCATTCTGTCCATGAATGGAAAGGAGCAAAACAGCCGCCTCTTTTAACTGTCCAAGCGGAACCATATGTCCGTTTAATCTACAACGGCTTTTTCCATCTATGCCAATTTGTCTGCTAATGTAAAGCAGACCATCTTCCGTCTCAATATCCAGTTCCAAGAGTTTTTCTCTTGCAAGTTCTCCGGGTTCAAAAACAGCATCAACCGATGCAGTTTCCGCTCCGGTACGAATCAAATCACGGTCGGTGCGCTCACCCAATGCCATATTAATCGAATCAATCAAGATTGATTTACCTGCACCGGTTTCACCGGTCAAAGCATGAAAGCCATCTTCAAATGTTACGGTTACATCTTCAATAACCGCCACATTTTTAATATGTAACTCTCTCAACACGATGCGCACCTCCCATCTAAAATCTAATCCGCCAACTTCTTTCTTAATACATCAAAGAAATTTTGTTGGCCGGGTATTAACAATTTCACAAAATCACTCGAACGGGCGACTTGTATTTTTTGATTTTCCTTTAAAATATGTCTCCGTTTTCCATCCACCATAACAAGAACTGATGAACGATACGGTGGTTCTGAAACAATCTCAACCAAATGGCTCGCCGGAACAACAGTGGATCTCGCTTTCATGGTATGCGGGCAAATAGGTGTTAACATCATTGCCTCCATCTCAGGATGCATAATAGCACCACCGGCCGAAAGCGAATACGCCGTTGAACCAACTGCACTTGCTACGATCAAGCCGTCAGCCGAATATGTACCGATACTGGTTCCATTCACCGCAGCCGACACAGTTACCATTCTCGAATAACCGTCACCGGAGACGACAACATCATTCAACGCAGTAAATTTTTCAATTTCTGCGCCATCTTCCATTACGGTACAGTCTAACATCATACAGTTTCGAATAGTGTAATTACCCAAGAGCAAATCTTCAAACACAGTATAATTTCCTTTTTCTGTTTGAGCCAGAAATCCAAGATGTCCAAGGTTAATTCCAAAAATAGGAATTCCCACCTTAGCCGCCATTGGAGCAACATTCAGTATTGTTCCGTCTCCACCTAAGATAACCGCTACATCTGCATTCTGCATAATCTCTTCAAGGGTTCCATAGGTTACTCCATCAAAGCATTGTGCTTCAAGTTCGGACTCCATCAACAATTGACAGCCACGTTCCTTGAGCAATGCAAGTACTTTTTTGGTTTCCACAAACCCATCATCTCGTGTGATATTGGGAATGATAGCAAATCTTTTCATACAATCACCTATCCAAAATATGAGATTCCTTCACCAACTCTGCAACATCAATATCAATATTCTCTCCATCTTTGCCAACATACATTAAATACTCGATATTTCCTTCAGGTCCTTTTACCGGCGAGTAATCAAGACCCAAAACAGAAAATCCTATTTCCTTGGTAAAATCTATGACCCTTTCAATTACCTCTTTATGAACTTCAGGATCCCGAACAACACCTTTTTTACCTACGTTTTCTTTACCTGCTTCAAATTGTGGCTTGATTAAACAAACGCCTCGACCGCTATCCTTTAACAGAGAAAAGGCCACAGGAAGTACCAGTTTCAAGGAAATAAAGGAAACATCCACCGAAAAGAAATCAATAGCATCAGGGACCTGTTCCTCCGTTACATACCGGACATTGGTTCGCTCTAAGTTAACTACCCGTTCATCCTGCCGCAACTTCCATGCAAGTTGTCCATATCCAACATCAATGGCATAAACCTTGGCCGCACCATTTTGAAGCATACAATCGGTAAAACCTCCGGTAGATGCACCAATATCCATACAGATGTTGTCTGTCAGTTCAACGGGGAAAACCTGCATAGCCTTTTCCAGTTTCAAGCCGCCACGACTAACGTATTGAAGCGTCTTTCCACGTAATTCAATCTGTTCTTCGCCTGTTACCATTTCACCGGCTTTAGATGCTTTTTGACCATTTACAAAGACTTCCCCTGCCATAATAATCGATTGTGCCATTGAGCGGCTGGGTACAAGCCCTTGTTCTGTCAAATATTGATCCAGACGTTGTTTTGCCATATATATTCCTCAATTCTTACAATATTGAACTTCAATCCGTTTTGCTATTTGCTCACCTGACATTCGATATTTTTCCTTTAATTGAGGAACTGCTCCATGAACAATAGGCTCATTTGGATATGCACAAACCAAAACTTCCCTTTGGAGTAAACTTTGAATCTGTTGTCCAAATCCTCCAACCTCAACATGATCCTCAACCGAAACAATCAGTTTTTTTCCTTTGCTATTTTTCAGCACAGCATCCACATCGATCGGTTTCACAGAACGAATATCCAATACCGCAACCGATATCTTCTTTTCAGAAAGATATTCCGCAGCCTCCAATGCATCAAAGACCGTCGTTCCTACTGCAACAATCAATACATCTGTACCATCTCGCAAAAGATTTGCTTTGGTGATATCAAGTGAGATATTGCCACCCGGAATGGTTCGCTGAACCTCACCGCGCGGATATCGAATAGCAACAGGACCTTTTGCTTCCTCAACCGCATAGGCAAGCATAGCTTGAAAATCAATGCCGTTGGACGGAGAAAAAATTCTAAACTCCGGCAATGGCATCAAATAGGATAAATCATAAACTCCCTGATGTGTCTCACCATCCGCTCCAACCGGACCACACCGATCAATGCAGAAAACCGCATGTAACCGTTGAAGTGCAACATCATGCAACAACTGGTCGTATCCACGCTGAAGAAATGTAGAATATACCGCAAAACAAGGAATCAACCCCGCTTTAGCAAGACCGGCCGAAAAGGTTACAGCATGTTGTTCCGCAATCCCCACATTGAAAAACCGCTCCGGGTATTGTTCTTGGAAACCCTTTAATCCTGTTCCCGACGGCATTGCCGCAGTAATTGCAACCAATTTGGGGTTATCCTTAGCAAGTGTTACCATTGTTTCTCCATACAATGATGACCAGTCATGATTCTCCGTCACCTTAAGCGGTCGACCGGTTTGCGAATCAAAATGAGAAACACCATGGAAAAATTCAGGATTCTTCTCAGCAGGAGTATATCCCTTCCCTTTTTTGGTGCGAATATGGATAAATACCGGCTCCTGTTTCTGTTTCGCTTGTTGAAGAATAACTTTTAACTCATCTACATTGTGACCATCTACCGGCCCCATATAAGAAAATCCAAGGTCTTCAAACAAAACACTGCGAACAACCAAACGTTTTGCCATTTTTTTGAATCCGCGTATCCACCGTTTTAACGGAGGACCAAACAAAGGAATCTTATCCAACACCGATTTAACATTCGTTTTAAAGTTAAAATATCGTCTTGTATTCCGAATCCTCTTTAACTTTTTAGATAGTCCGCCGACATTCTTTGATATGGACATCCCATTATCATTTAATACAACAATCAAAGGAATCTTCATGGCGCCCGCATGGTTCATTGCCTCGAATGCCATTCCTCCTCCTAAAGAACCATCGCCAATGACCGCAACCGCCGCCTTATCTTCCCCGCGAAGTTTCGCAGAAACCGCAAAGCCAACAGCCGCAGATATGGATGTAGAACTATGACCTGTGTTAAAGGCATCGCTTTCACTTTCCTCCGTTTTGGGGAATCCGCTTAAGCCACCCATCTGGCGCAGAGTAGAAAACTCCTTCCACCGTCCACTCAGAATTTTATGGGGATAGGATTGATGTCCCACATCCCAAACAATGCGATCATATTCCACATCAAACACTTGGTGCAGTGCAATGGTTAATTCGACAACACCAAGACTCGCCGCAAGATGCCCACCCGTTTTTGACACATGTTTTATCATGTAATCACGAATCTCATCCGCAAGCACTTTTGTCTCTTCTTTGGACAGGTTTTTAACGTCTACGGAGGTAGTAATCCTCTCTAATATCATTTTTCTACCTCCCCTTTCTGTCAATTATTCTTCGTCACTCTCATCAATCTTGTCCATCATATATTTATTAATTTTATATGTGGCATTAAAATTAACAAGGAATCCTGAAAAACTAAGTAAAACAAGTGATTCAACCAACACCATGGCTACTACATATGCGACGAAATATTCACCTATAAATACTGTTAAAAAGTATGCAGGAACCAAATGTACTGCAATAATACAAACAAGCACAAGTAGGTTAGACGGAAGTTTTCCAATAGCAAATATCAATGCATTCTTGAACAAATCCTTCAACTTTAATTCAAAGGTTATCATCATTGGATACAGATAAAAATGCATCATGGTATAGATGATAGCAACAATCCAAATCAGATATTGAAGTGCTTTCACAAAGCCCGTCGCCGAAGCATACACCCTGATTGCAATGGTAAGCAAAAGGAAAACAACTACATCAATCAGAAAAACAGCAATTGATTGTTTAAAATTACCGAGAAAAGAATCTTTAAAATCACTCCACAACCATGCATGTTCTTCTCTGGAAAAATTTCTCCAAACAATGGTAGCTCCGGCCGTAGCAGGACCCATTCCCCATAACGCTGCATACAAATATGTCAACGCCACTCTTCCGGTAGCATCAAGAATCACACAAAGCTTTTCCATCAGTTCACTTGCCGGAATCTTCATACTTTCTGAGAATTGTGCAGACATATCAATTAGTGTCTTTTGCATCATATCAGAGGACAAAACCGAACTTGTGATGATACCTGTAAGAAATATACCGACAACAAACGTAGGAATTAACGCTACTGCATAAATTAAGTTAACCTTGGCAAGTTTACCTAACTTTCTTCCATAAAGTTCCCAAAAGCGAAAGAAACTTCGTTTCTGTGGCGCATTTTCATCCACCCCTTTGCCGGGTTTGTTATAGTTCGCTTGAAATATTCCCATGAATCTTTTCTCCTATTCTGACACGACATACTCTGCAATATTCTGAAAAAGTTTATCTCCAATCCCTTTTATCTTTTTCAATTCTTCGACAGACTGAAATCCACCCAATTCGTCTCTGGTCTCTAAAATCCGTTCTGCCAAAACTTCACCGATCCCCGGCAACCGCATCAACTCTTCCTTCGTTGCGTGATTGATATTAACGGTTTCGCCCTTCATCAGTTTTATCTCCGATTTCTGTTCGTCGGTCAAAACCGTTGCAGGCGGCTCCATTACTATACTGCGATGGCGATAAATATTGTATCCCACAAGGTATAGCGCAAGAAACAAAATAGCAAAGGGAAGATAAAACCAACGTGGAATCTTCGAAAACATAACTTTTACAGGGCGGTGGGTCTGCTTACCAAATGAACCAGATTTCCTTCAGGATCTTCAAAAAACATAATACCAAGACCTGTATCGGTTACAACCGGGTCTTTCAAACCATTCACGCCTGCTGCACGAACCTTTTCAACAGCCGCTTCAAAATCATCAACACAGATTGCAAGATGGCGAAAACCTGCAGCATCGGATGCATCCTTACCATCTTGAGCTGCATTACCGAACTCAATCATATTACCGTTGCTTGCCTTAACCATGTATACATCAGGCCCACCATCGATAACGATTTCCCAATCAAACAAGTCAACGTACCAATCAACCAAACCTTTTAAATCCTTAGCCAAAATCAAAATGTGCTCGATACCGAATTTCATAATAAAATCTCCTTTGTAATTTAATTTTTAATTATTTATTATATCTGGATGCCAATTCTGCGAAAACGTCATCCCATGTAAGACCTTGTTCTACCAGCACTACTGACAAATGATACATCAAATCAGCAGTTTCATACTGCACCTCAGCCTTTACATAATTCTTAGATGCAATAATTACTTCAGCAGACTCCTCGCCTACCTTTTTAAGCATCTTATCGATACCTTTTTCAAACAAATAATTGGTGTAAGAACCTTCTTTGGGATTCTTTACACGGTCAACAATTACATTGTAAACATCATAAAGGATCTGGGGACTTACCGCACCCTCAGTAGGAATCTCAACCAGTTTTCCATCTACCACCTTACGATAGAAGCAAGAACGGTTTCCGGTATGACACGCTGCACCTTCCTGTTCCACCTTCAAAACAATCGCATCCCCATCACAATCAAGATACATATCTTTTACTGTTTGATAATGCCCTGAGGTTGCACCCTTTTCCCAAAGTTCCTGACGACTCCGGCTGAAATATGTAGCATGACCGGTTTCAATGGTCTTTTGAATACTTTCTGCATTCATATAGGCACACATTAAAACTTCGCCACTAACCGCATCCTGCGCGATAGCAGGAATCAATCCTTTTTCGTCAAATTTAAAATCCTTGATGAATTCCATTTTTAACACCCTTCTTTTATGTAAAAATTATTTTGACAATATTAAAACTCACTACAAAGAGCAATAGCATCGGGAAGTTCCATATGACCTGTATACAACGCCTTACCGACAATTGCACCTTCCACACCGGTTTCGGATAATGCTTTTAAATCTTCAAGAGAACTAACGCCACCGGATGCAACCACATCCACAGAAACCGCCTCTGTCATCTCTTTCATTGCAACAACATTGGGGCCTTGCAGCATGCCGTCTGTCGCAATATCCGTATAGATGATTGTTCGAACGCCAAGTTCCTCCATTTGCTTCGCAAGATCAATTGCAGAAACAGAACTGACTTCTTCCCAACCACTCACTGCAACCATACCGTCTTTGGCATCAATTCCAATCACAATACGGTCACCATATTTTTCAACTGCTTCTTTAACAAATTCAGGATTCCGAATAGCAGCGGTACCCAAAATTACTCGTTTAACCCCGTGATCAAGATAGCGGCTGACAGATTCCATATTCCGAATGCCACCACCGATTTCCACGGGAATTTTTAATTCATTAGCAATAGAAACAATCAAATCAAAATTAGGCATATCACCGGTCTTAGCACCATCCAAATCAACCAAGTGCAAAAACTCGCCGCCAAGCGATTCCCATTTTTTTGCAACCTCCAACGGATCCTCCGCATAAGTTGTCTTCTTCCGGTAATCCCCTTGGGAGAGGCGGACACATTGTCCGCCAATGATGTCAATAGCAGGATATATACGCATTTACTTTAATTCTCCTTTAATTTCACGAATCAATGTTACGATTGATTCACGATGAAGTTTCATGCTGACACGATTTACCACCAGCCGAGCACTCAACGGACAGATATCTTCCAATACCTCAAGACCATTCTCATGAAGTGTCTTACCGCTCTCAACAATATCTACAATTACTTGAGACAGACCAACCAAGGGACCCAACTCCACAGAACCGTTCAGTTTAATGATATCCACCGTCTGACCTTTTGTTCTATGAAAGTAATCTCTTGCAATTTCGGGATATTTACTTGCAACACGCATTATATTCTTCCCGTCCAGATTACCCTTCATATGAGCAGGACCGGCTACCGCCATTTTACATGTACCAAATCCCAAATCAAGAACTTCGTACAGGTTTTTTCCACTTTCAAGCAAGGTATCTTTTCCGACGATACCAATATCAGCCGCACCATATTCTACATAAGTGGGTACATCCGATGCCTTGACCAAAATGAATTTAAACTTGCGTTTTTCATCGGTGAAAATAAGTTTGCGGGTTTTACTCTTCAGCTCAGCCACATCAAATCCAAGTTTTTCGAAAATTTCCACAGAAAGTTCTGCAAGTCTTCCTTTTGCCAACGCAACTGTAACATATTCAGAATCATTACCCTTTTCTTCCGCTTCTCTTTCATCCTTCAAGGCGGACATCAAACGTTCAATTCCGATTGCAACACCGGTTGCCGGAAGTTTTCTTCCAAACTTCTCCATAAGGTTATCATAGCGACCACCGGAACAGATAGGGAAGCCGACACCATAGGCAACACCCTTGAAAATCAATCCGGTGTAATAGTCCAAATGGGGAACCATACCAAGATCGATTGAAATATATTGTTCTAAACCCTGCGCTTTTAAGATTTCATACACATGCTTCAAGTTTTCCAAGGACTCTTTCGCCCGTTCTGAGATACACTTTTCAGCCAATGCATCATCTACCACAGTGATTTCACCAAATCGTTTCGGCATCTCAAGAAAAGCACTCTTTAACTCTTCCGACATGCAATAGGATTCTAAGAATTTTTCAATGGCAACAAAGTCCTTGTCGTTGATCATACGTCTCAGATCATCTGTTTCCTCGGTTGTAAGTCCTGCTTTTTCGGCAAGGCCAAGGAAATAACCAACCTGACCAATATCGATTTGGAATTCCTTCATGCCTGCCTGCAAAAGAGTTTCAATTGCGACACGAATAACCTCTGCATCTGCCTCAGCTGTATTCTCTCCGATCAACTCAATACCAACCTGAGTAAACTCACGCTGTCTTGCCTGACTGAACGCCTCATCATTTTGAAAGGCACTTCCTGAATAGCAAAGTCGCAACGGAAGTTCTTCCCCTACCGGCTTTGTTGCAGCAAGTCTTGCAACAGATGTTGTAAACTCAGGACGAAGCGCTAACATACGTCCATCTGTATCGAAAAACTTGAACATACTCTCTGCCTTATTCGGGGTTGCAGTATGATACACATCAAAATATTCAAAAGTTGGCATTTGAACCATCTTATATCCGTTTTTACGGAATATTTCACGTGCAACTGACTCAATATGAAATTTTTCTTCTGCCTCTCCCCACAATACATCTGCAAGACCTTTTGGTGTGTGGGTAACACGTTCTTGATTCATGACTAATCTCTCCATCTTCGAAAATGACTTTTGTTCTAAAAAACACATTGTAACAGCCGTTTAACTGTCAAAAGAAACTTCTTTTTATTATACCACTTTCAACAGTTTTCGTCAATATAAACTTATGATTCTTTACTTCTTTTTTTCCAGATATTTTTTCAGGTATTTTCCGGTATAAGAATTTTCACACTTCGCAACCTTTTCAGGGGTTCCGCAAGCAATAATCTCACCACCGTTTTCGCCACCTTCAGGGCCCAGATCAACAATATAGTCTGCCGTCTTAATCATATCCAGATTGTGCTCAATAACCACAACTGTATTCCCTGCATCTACCAGCTTTTGCAATACCTCAACCAGTTTATGCACATCCGCTGTATGCAGTCCGGTGGTAGGCTCATCCAGGATATAGATTGTCTTTCCGGTGCTTCGTTTGCTTAACTCCGTCGCAAGTTTTACACGTTGCGCCTCACCACCGGATAACGTGGTGGACGGTTGACCGATTTTAATATAACCTAATCCAACATCGTACAGGGTCTGAAGTTTCTTTTGAATTTTCGGAATATTCTCGAAGAAGGTACACCCTTCCTCTACCGTCATATCCAAAACCTCAAAGATATTCTTCCCTTTGTATCGAACTTCCAACGTTTCCCGATTATATCTGCGACCATGACAAACATCGCACGGAACATATACATCGGGCAAAAAGTGCATTTCAATACAGATGATTCCATCTCCTGAGCATGCTTCACAACGACCGCCTTTTACATTGAAACTGAACCGCCCCGGTTGATAACCTCTTGCTTTCGCCTCGGGGGTTTTTGCAAACAGTTCACGGATATCACCAAACAACCCTGTGTAGGTAGCAGGATTGCTTCGAGGTGTTCTTCCAATCGGGCTTTGATCAATCGCGATGATCTTATCCAGATGTTCTACACCCTTCATGCTTTTAAATTTTCCCGGATGTTTTTTTGCTCCATTTAAGCGATTTGCAAGTTCTTTATAGAGCACCTCGTTGATAAAAGAACTTTTTCCGCTTCCCGAAACACCGGTCACACAAGTAAAAGTTCCCAAAGGAATTTTCACATCCACATCCTTCAAATTATTCTGTGAAGCGCCGAAAATTTCGAGCTTATTTCCATTACCTTTACGGCGTTTTTCAGGAACAGGAATCTTTTTGGCACCGCTTAAATAAAGTCCCGTCTGCGACTCCTTACACTGAACAATCTCCTCCGCCGTTCCCTGGGCAACAATTTCTCCACCATGAATTCCTGCACCCGGCCCAATATCAATGATATGGTCAGCCGCAAGCATGGTATCCTCATCATGCTCTACCACAAGAAGGGTATTTCCTAAATCACGCAAACGTTTCAACGTCGCAATCAATCGATCGTTATCTCGTTGGTGAAGGCCAATACTGGGTTCATCGAGAATGTATACAACACCCATTAAACTTGATCCAATCTGTGTCGCCAAACGTATCCGTTGCGCCTCGCCACCGGAAAGAGTTCCTGCACTTCTGGATAATGTCAGGTACTCCAAGCCAACATTTACCAAGAAGTTTAATCGTTCATTAATCTCCTTTAAAATGTGCCGAGCAATCATCTTATCCTTTTCCGAAAGCTTTTCACTAAGTTGAGCGAAAAACATTTGCGCTTTCTGGATAGACAAGGACGAAACCTGATGAATATTCATATCACCAACAGTAACAGCCAGAGTTTCCTTCTTCAATCGAGTTCCACCACAATCCGGACAGGGCATATTAATCATATACCCTTCAATTTCCGCTTTTACCCAATCGGAATTGGTCTCTTTATATCTTCTTTCGAGATTGTGAATGATTCCCTCAAAACGAGTAAATTGCGTCCCTTGCGCATATTTTCTGTTATAACTTAACTTTATCTTATCCCCACGGGTTCCGTACAGAATCACATCCAAAATATCATTCGGCAATTCACGAATAGGCGTGTCAAGAGAAAATCCGTAATGTGCCGCCAGACCCTCATAGTACATTCGAGAAATGCTACCCTCATCTGTCCCTGACCATCCACTGCTTAATATTGCACCCTGATTAATACTAAGACTCTTATCCGGAATCACAAGATCAGGATTAATCTTTGAAATTTCTCCCAGTCCGGTACAACTCGGGCAAGCTCCGTAAGGTGTATTAAAAGAAAACATTCTGGGTGTCAATTCTTCAATGCTGATTCCGCAATCATCACAGGCGTAGTTCTGACTAAAGAACATTTCCTCTCCATCAATCACATCCACAACGGCAATTCCTCCCGCCATTTTTAGGGCAGTTTCCATGGAATCAGCCAGCCGTTTCTCCATTCCGTCTTTGACAACCAATCTGTCAACAACGATCTCAATGGTGTGTTTTTTTTGCTTATCAAGTCGCGGAATATTTTCTGTAATTTCAATGATTTCTCCATCAACACGAACACGAACAAATCCATCCCTGAGTGCGTTCTGGAATGTTTTAACATATTCACCTTTTCTGCCTCTTGCAACCGGTGCAAGAATCTGAATTTTACTTCGTTCCGGCAATTCTTTGACAGCATCTACAATCTGGTCAATAGACTGCGGTTTGATTTCCTTGCCACATTGCGGACAATGGGGCACTCCGATTCTCGCATACAACAAACGGATATAGTCATAGACCTCCGTTACCGTGCCAACCGTTGACCTGGGATTTTTACTGGTTGTCTTCTGGTCAATAGAGATAGCAGGTGACAACCCCTCAATGGATTCCACATCCGGTTTTTCCATTTGCCCTAAAAACTGTCTTGCATAGGCAGACAAGGACTCCACATAACGTCTTTGTCCCTCGGCATATATGGTCTCAAATGCAAGAGATGATTTTCCGGATCCGCTCAAGCCCGTCAATACAACCAATTTATCTCTGGGGATTTTTACATCAATGTTTTTTAAATTGTTCTCCTTTGCACCTTTGACAACAATATATTTGTTTTCCATTTCATCCCTCCTCAGCTTCTATTCGCTTTATCTCATCTCGCAACTGTGCAGCAAGTTCAAATTGCAATAATTCTGCGGCTTTTTTCATTTCCAAAGTAAGTTCCGCAATAACTTCTTTACGATTCGCAACCGTCGTCTTGTTTCCTTTTTCCTTCGGAACCGTTACCGCCTGTGTTGCCTCGATGACATCATGAACTTTTTTCTTCACACTGGTCGGCGTGATACCGTGTTCTTTATTAAATTCTTGCTGAATCTCACGACGACGATTGGTTTCATCAATGGCGCATTTCATGGATCTGGTAACTGTATCAGCATACATAATAACCTT
>JAZRCD010000184.1:0-2243 GCA_045635425.1 Ructibacterium sp.
ATGGCTGCCAAGCTGGTTACCACCACTCGTTCCGGACGCTGCATGAAACCCACCTTGCATTCGATGTCCAATCCCTCGGCACGGGCACGGACATAGCTTACCATGATGGAACCTACGAGAGCTGCAAAGGTAATGATGGCTCCGGTACCATAGCCGGTGTCGTTCAGGAAGAAGCAGATACCACCCAAAGTCACGAGTTCGCAATAGCGGTCGAGTACCGAGTCGTACATGGCGCCGAAGGTAGAAGCCATTCCGCCGATACGAGCCACTTGTCCGTCGAGCATATCGAACAGTGATGAGAGGATGATGGTAAGGCCTGCCCATCCCACCCAATCGTAGGCAGGAGCTTCCGGTGTAGAAATCTGTCCGGCATAAATAAAGAGGCCTGCAGCTGCCAGATTACCCAGGAAACCGATGGTAGTTACCGTATTCGGTGTGAAACCGATTTTAATCATTCCTTTCACCAAAGGATTGATAACGAAGTAGATGCCCTGTTGGAGTTCATCTCTTCTAGCTTTGAAAAATTTCTTGATGTCCATTATCTTCGTTATTTTTGAATATTTGTTGGATTCGATTCAGGATGTGTGCATCCTGAAAGACAAAATATCGATGGAGTACATAGTTCCATCCCACAGAGACAAGGGCGGAGACAATGACTTTGGCGATAATCAGAGAGAAGCCACTGGCTTTTTCCCACAGATGGGTATAGTCTTGAAGAAGTTCTACCAGCAGGTAAACCCCACCCACATTTAGGACGAAGCTGCCTATCCATACTAGAATGTACTTGAAGAACACCCACTTGAACTGGCAATCCTTGGTGGCGAAAGCCCATTTGTAGTTGATGACGCAATTAACTACTCCTCCGGAGATGGCTCCGATGGAGGTAGCTATTACATAATAGATGCCAAACCATTGGAAACAGACATAAGTCAGGATAAAGTCGGCCAACGTGGCTATTTGTGCAGACAATTGGGCACGTAGGAAGACCAACAGACTTTGTTTCTTTCCGGTTTTTACCATGCGATTCGGGTCATTAGATATATGATGATTGCACTATAGATACCTGCCAGAATATCATCTGCCATGATGCCCCATCCGCCTTTGAAGTCCTCCATTTTCCGAACGCCCAGTGGCTTGACCATGTCGAAGAATCGGAACAGGATGAAGGCTGCCAACACTTGCCACCAGGTGAAGGAGGCGGGGATAGCCAGTAGGGCAATCCATTGTCCCACCACTTCGTCGATGACTACTTTCGAAGGGTCTTCCCCCCAGTATCGTTCGGCTACGGTTGATGACCATGCACCCAAGAAGGTAAATACAATGACAAGTGCCCATAAAATTCCGAGCCAAAGAGAATAGCTCAGGCTGGTGGCTATGGGATACCAAAGGACGATGGCAAGCAAGGCGCCCATGGTGCCGGGACCGAATGGGAAATGTCCGACTCCTAGTCCTGTGGCAATCAATTGATGGTAAAAAGGAATCTTCTTCACGGATACAAAATCTTTAATTTTTGCAAAATTACGAAATAAATTCTAAAGGGAAACATAAATGATTGGTATATTTTATAATAATAAATCTAAAAACTAGGTGTAAAGTCTGAAAAAATGTTCTTTTTGGTGGGCGTTGGGGTACTTGCTTTTGGGTGTTTTGTTAGCTTTTTGTAACTTTGCAGACTGTAAATGAACAGATATTCATTAAGTTTTATAATATGCAGAAAAAGATCTTTTTTTCCTTGCTTTTATTTTTGATGGGGTTCAACCAACTCTTTGCTCAAATCAATGGCGTTTTGAAGGATGCAAAGACCGGTGAGCCCATTCCTTATGCCAATGTCTTTTATGAAGGTAAAGGGGTAGGAGCCATCACGGATATCGATGGCCGTTTTCAGGTGGATAAGTTTCCGGAATGGAAGGCACTGACCTTTTCTTCGGTGGGATATGACACCAAGAGAGTGCCTATTAACCAGCACACCAAGGAGCTAACGGTAGAAATGACCCCTTCGGACTATCTGTTGAATGAAGTGGTGGTCAAGCCAAAGCGTCAGCGTTATTCGCGAAAGAACAATCCGGCGGTGGAACTGATGAAGAAGGTGGTGGCTAGCAAGGAATTGGACGACCTGAAGCAGAAGGATCATTATGACTATAATGTATATCAGAAACTGACGCTAGCCTTGAATAACATCACGGCCGACTCCTTGCGCGAATCCAAGCTCTTCAAGCAATATCCTTTCTTCCGCGAGCAAGTAG
>JAZRCD010000185.1:0-26998 GCA_045635425.1 Ructibacterium sp.
AACCATGTCACATGAGGAAATGAAAAGCCTTCAGTCGGAGAAACTGGTAAAGCAGGTGAAACACGTTTATGAAAACGTGGCCTATTACCGTAATCTCATGGACGAAAAGGGTGTAAAACCGGAAGATATCAAGGGCATCGAAGATTTGCATAAACTTCCGTTCTTGACCAAGGCGGATTTAAGAGATGCGTATCCTTATGGCTTGTTGGCAAAGCCTTTGGATGATTGTGTTCGTATCCATTCCACTTCCGGTACAACCGGTCGCCGCGTAGTTGCATTCTATACCCAAAAGGATGTTGATCTTTGGGATGATTGTTGTGCTCGTGCTATCGTGGCGGCGGGCGGAAGTAACAAAGACGTATGTCAGGTTGCTTACGGCTATGGCCTCTTCACAGGTGGTTTCGGATTAAACGGCGGTTCGCATAAGGTGGGTTGTCTTACCCTTCCCATGTCCTCCGGTAATACAGATCGCCAGATTCAGTTTATGACGGATTTGAATGCTACCATTCTTTGTTGTACCCCGTCCTATGCGGCGTATATCGGAGAAACATTGAAGGAGCAGGGATATAAGCCGGAAGATATTCCTTTGAAGGCAGGTATCTTCGGTGCAGAGCCTTGGACGGAAGAAATGCGGCAGGGTATTGAAGAAACCTTGGGTATCAAAGCATACGACATTTATGGCCTGACCGAGACAACCGGACCGGGTGTTGCTTTTGAATGTAGCGAGCAAACCGGAATGCATGTCAATGAGGATCATTTCTATGCAGAAATCATCGATCCGGATACGGGAGAAGTTCTGCCGGAAGGTGAAAAGGGTGAATTGGTATTCACATCTCTTGATAAGGAGGCATTCCCGCTTCTCAGATACAGAACCAGAGATATTTGTGTTCTTTCCAGAAAGAAATGTTCCTGCGGAAGAACCCTTGTTAAAATGGCAAAGCCCATGGGCAGAACGGATGATATGCTCATCATCAGAGGCGTTAATGTATTCCCCAGCCAGATTGAAACCGTTCTCCTTAACGAGGGATATCAACCCAACTACCAGATCATTGTTGATCGGGCGAACAACACAGACACCTTTGAGGTGAATGTGGAAATGTTGCCGGAACAGTTCACCGATAAGGTGGGAGAAGTGCTTGCAATGGAAAAGGCGCTTGCCGGTGCAATGAAGATTATGTTAGGTATCAATCCCACCGTGCATCTTGTTCCGCCCAAGACCATTGCCCGAAGTGAAGGTAAGGCAGTTCGAGTTATTGATAAGCGTAAGTTGATTTAAGAAAGGGGATTTAACATGGCTATTAAGCAGTTAACAGTTTTTGTTCAGAACCAAAAAGGAACGATTGTTTCAGTCACAGATATTCTCTCAAAGAATGATATCAATATGAGAGCGCTTTCCATTGCGGAAACCAAAGACTTTGGTATTCTCCGCCTGATTGTAAACGATGAAAGCAAAGCGGAAAAGGTGCTGGATGAGCACGGCTATCTCATTAAGGCAGTTGATGTTGTCGGTGTTAAAATCGGAGATGCGCCGGGTAAACTTACCGAAGCCCTGAGCGTCCTTGATAAGGCAGAGATTAATGTGGAATATCTCTATGCATTCATGGCGCGGACAGAAAAACATGCCTATGTTGTTTTGCGAGTTGAAAACAACGATGCGGCAGAAACGGCTCTCGTTAATGCAGGATTCAAACTCATTACAGAGGCGGATGTCAATAAACTCTAATAAAATGAGAAAGCAACCTGTTCCTTGTGTGGTTGGGTTGCTTTTTTGTGTATAAAAAGGCGCAAAAAGTATACAGAAAAAATACATTCTGAAATTGACTAATCAGGCGGTTTGTGGTATAGTCTCAAAAGAAATGTGCAGAAAGCGGGAAGTTGCGATGGAAAAGTTTATCCACGGAGAAATGACAGATTTTATTGATTGGCATGATACGGACGGCAACATCATCAATGCCAGTGATGGTGGAATTATTTTTGCAGACGGATGTTATCATTGGTATGGTCAGGCCTTGGGGGATTTGCCCTTTGGCACAGAGGGAACCGGTGGACAGACCACTCGGGTAGGAGTTGTGATGTATCGATCAGAGGATCTGCTCCATTGGACCTATGAGGGTGTGATTCTGCCCTGCTGTCAGGACGAAGGAAGTGAATTGCAATGTCCCATGCGTTTTGAACGTCCTAAAATCATCTATAACGAGAAGACGCGAAAATATGTTCTTTGGTGCCACTATGTGAAATGTCCGGGTGATCACGGATTGGCGGAAGGAACCGCAGAAGCCGGTGTGGCGGTCTGTGATACGGTGAATGGAACTTATGTTTGGCAAGGACATTTTCGTCCCACCAAAGAAGGTGGCTGTGTGCGGGATTGCACCCTCTATCAGGATGGTGACGGAAGTGCATATTTTGTTTACGATCAGGACTTTGGCGCGGATAATCGAAACCTGTACTTTGTGAAATTATCCGAGGATTATCTTACTGCAACCGATGATTGCTGGAAGATGGAGGGCGGATATCACAGAGAGGCACCTGCCATTGTTTTTCATGACGGGTATTACTATATGGTAACCTCCGGACTAACCGGTTGGAATTATAATCAAGCCAAGTATTTCAGAAGCAAATCCTTAAGGGGTAAATGGGAAGATATGGGAGATCCTTGTGTAGGTGACACAGAGCATACCACGTTTTGTTCCCAGACCACATACATATTCCCCGTGCAAGGAAAAGAGGGTATGTTTATTCATATGGCGGAAAGACATAATACCAAGAATTTCTTGCATTGTTCTTATATCTGGTTGCCTATTCATTTTGGGGAAGACCATACCTTGGAACTTCGATATGTGAAGGAATGGAAGTTATTATAATTCAGGGAACACATAGATGAAGGAGAAAAATTATGCAGTATTATTTTATGGTTGTGGTGTCGGCAGTTCTTTTTGCACTACAATTTTTATGTCAACAAAAATTCGAAGAAAAAAGCGGAACGGGAATGAAACAAGCCTTGGCTTTTTCTCTCTACAAAGGGATTACTATTGTTGTACTGATGGTAATTTTAAGTGGATTTAACTTTAAGATTACATGGTTCAGTTTCTGGCTTTCCGGTTTGTATGCATTATGTTATATCGGAATGAACTATTTCAGTTTGAAGGCGCTTTCCGTTGCAAATCTTTCCGTGTACTCGGTGTTTACCATGCTGGGTGGAATGTTACTTCCCTTTGCGGTAGGTGTTCTCGGTTACGGAGAAGACGTAAACGTATTCAAGGTTGTTTGCTGTCTGCTGGTGGTTGTGGCGGTCTTGATGAATCTTCAAAAGGGAAAAGGAAGCAAAAAGGCCTTTGTGTACTACCTTTTGGTTTTCTTAATCAATGGTGTTATTGCATCCACCACCAAGGTACATGATGCATCACCTTTGGCCTATACCGATCCCAATAACTTCATGCTGTATTCGGGAATATGGACCATTCTGATCTGTGGTGTGTGGTTGTTGGTGATGGGCGAGAAGATTCCTCTGCTGAAAGGTTCGCCGCTGCTTTGTGCTACGGGACATGGACTAAGTAACGGAGTGGGTGATTTGTTACTGTTCCTGGCAATAGTTAATCTGGATGCCTCGGTACAGTTCCCCTTGGTAACAGGCGGAGTTATGGTGTTCTCCACCATTATTAGTATGCTGCGACGTGAAAAAATCAGAAGGATGGAATATTTCGCCACGGCAATTGCTTTTGTAGCATCGGTTATGATGGCGTTTTAGAAATCAATGATAATTAGGAAGCGGATGTTCTTTTGGAATATCCGCTTTTAATCTATTTGAATGTTTCTAAAAAAGATTGCGAATAAAGTTGTACGGAATATGTTGCGCTATTGCTTATCTTGTGTTATAATATAAAATTGGTAAAATGTAGACGTAATATGAAGAAAGGAAACGGACGAAGATGGCGGCAAAGATTACAGGAATCGACCCGGGAAGCCCGGCGGCAAAGGCAGGGCTCTGTGCAGGGGATGAAGTGATAAGCATCAACGGGATAGAAATCGTTGATTATCTGGATTTTATGTATGCCTCTTGTCAGGAGGAGGTAGAGATTGCCCTTGTGGACAGAACGATTCGTATAGAGAATCAGGACTATCTTCCTTTAGGTATCCAATTTTCAACATTGTTGATTGATGAACCGCGTGCCTGCCATAATCGTTGTGTATTCTGCTTTATTGATCAACTCCCTCCCAATATGCGTGAGAGTTGCTACTTTAAAGATGATGACTACCGTCTTTCGTTTCTTCAGGGGAATTATGTTTCGATGACGAACATGACACAGGAAGATGTGGATAGGATACTCAAGTATAACCTACCCCGTATCAATGTTTCGGTGCATACCACCAATCCGGAACTTCGGGTAAAGATGCTTCATAATAAACGAGCAGGAGAGGTGCTTTCCTATTTGCAGAAGTTTGTGGATGGAGGATTGAACCTGAATGCGCAAATTGTTCTTTGCCCCGGATGGAATGATCAAGAAGAATTGGACAGAACCCTTTCAGATTTAGGGAGTCTGGGCGGAAGTTTAGAGAGTGTGTCGGTGGTTCCGGTGGGACTTTCTGATTACAGAGAAAAGTTGGAGCCGTTAGATGGCTTTGATAAAGAGTCCGCTAAGGCGGTTATTGAGCAGGTGGGTAAGTGGCAGGAGAAATTTTTGGAAAGTCACGGAACCCGACTGGTTTATCTTGCGGATGAGTTTTACATTATGGCAGGCGTGCCGGTACCGACGTTTGATGATTATGAGGGATTCCCTCAAATCGAGAATGGTGTGGGACTTTGTGCTTCTATGAAGCAGGAGTTTTCAGATGCACTCAGCCTGTGTAAAAAACGAAAGCCCAAAAAGAAAAAGACGGTAGTAACGGGAAAGATAGCCTACGAATTTATACAAAGTCTGGTTTCAGAACTGGAGGGCGAGATGGTTCAGGTAATTCCCATTACCAATCGATACTTCGGTGAGAACATTACGGTGACAGGATTGATTACCGGCGGAGATTTGATAGACCAATTAAAAGGTCAGGATCTTGGCAAGCGGTTGATTTTGTCTTCATCCATGTTGCGGCATGGAGATACCATATTCTTGGACAATGTCACGGTAGAAGATGTGGAGCGGGAACTTGGTGTCAAAGCGGTAATTGTTCCCAATGACGGATATGAGTTTTTAGATGCATTGCTTAGCTGATAGAAGGAAAGTGAGGAAGAGAATATGAAACCGGTTGTAGCGGTGGTAGGACGTCCCAATGTGGGCAAATCTACCTTTTTTAACAAAGTAAGCGGGAAACGGATTTCCATTGTAGAGGATACACCGGGAATTACCCGGGACCGAATTTATACCGAAGCGGAATGGTGCGGTCGGTCCTTTACCATGATTGATACGGGTGGTATCGAGCCTTCCAGCAAGGCTACCATCTTATCCCAGATGCGAGAACAAGCAGAAATGGCAGTGGATATGGCAGATGTCATTCTGTTTATGGTAAACGTAAAGGACGGTATGACTGCGGCAGACAAAGAGGTTGCGGCTATGCTTCAAAAGTGCGGCCGTCCGGTACTTTTGGTTTGCAATAAAGTGGATAATCCGGGGAACCCGCCCATGGAAATGTATGAATTCTATAATTTGGGTGTGGGAGAGCCATACCCCGTATCATCCATTCATGGCTTAGGCGTGGGTGATTTGCTGGATGAGATGATTCGATTCTTCCCTGAGGAAGATGAGAATGACGAGGAAGAAGATGTGATTCGTGTTGCCATTGTCGGAAAACCCAATGCAGGAAAATCCTCTCTGGTAAATCGTATCCTGAACGAAAATCGTGTCATTGTCAGCAATATTGCAGGCACCACAAGAGATGCCATCGATAGTGCATATGAACGGGATGGACAGAAGTATATCTTGATTGACACAGCCGGAATGCGCAAACGCGGTAAAATCAACGAGAATGTGGAACGTTACAGTGTGGTTCGTGCCTTGGGCGCAGTGGACAGAGCAGATGTGTGTCTGATTATGATTGATGCAGAAGAGGGTATTACTGAACAGGATACCAAAATTGCAGGCTATGTTCACGATCAGGGCAAGGCAAGTATTGTTGTGGTGAATAAGTGGGATTTGGTCGAGAAGGAAACCAATACCATGAAAAATTTCCAGAACAGCGTCAAGGAAGGTCTTAATTTCATGATGTATGCACCTTCTGTTTTCATTTCCGCAAAGACGGGTCAAAGGGTGGACGGTCTCTTCCCTATGATTCAGTCTGTGCTGGAACAGAATCGAAAGAGAATTTCCACCGGTGTTTTAAATGATGTTATCAACGAGGCAATTGCCATGGTTCAACCGCCGTCCGATAAGGGAAAACGGCTTAAGATATATTATGCCACACAGGCATCTACCGCACCCCCTACATTTGTGCTCTTTGTGAACAATGCAGAACTTGCGCATTATTCCTATATTCGCTATCTGGAAAATCAGCTTCGTGCAAGATTCGGTTTTGAGGGAACGCCGGTTAAGTTCATCATCAAGGAAAAAAATAAGAAAGATTAGAGGGATTGTATATGGAATGGTTATGGTTGGTTTTGGCAGGAATTATTGCATATTTGATTGGTAGTATCAGTTCTGCTATTTTGATTGGTAAGATGATTGGCGGAGATGATATCCGTAACCACGGAAGCGGAAACGCAGGTGCTACCAATGCTTTGCGAACCTATGGTAAAAAGGCTGCGCTTTTGGTTGTGTTGATGGATGGCTTAAAGGCGGCTGTTGCTATGAGCGTTGGTATGTTGATTGCAAAACTGTCCGGTTGGGAACCGAGTTATGGTGCCTATGTGGGCGGTGTCGGCGTGGCACTCGGTCATAATTTTCCGATTTATTTCCATTTTCGCGGCGGTAAAGGTGTTTTGGTATCTGCGGTATACATGCTCTTTGCGGATTGGAGAATCGGCTTATCCGTTTTGGTTTTTGCTATCTTGCTGATGGCAATTACCAAGTATGTTTCCTTGGGAAGTATCATGGGCGCCATTGCATTTTTTGTCGTGGGTTTGATTGTCCATTGGGGTGATGTGGTATATGTGGTATTTTCATTTATCATGGCAGGTTCCTTGATTATTATGCATCATGCCAATATTAAGAGATTGATTGCCGGAACAGAAAGTAAGTTAGGACAGAAGAAAGCGTAAGAGAGGAGATTTGCTATGGCAAAGATCAGTGTAATCGGCTCCGGTAGTTGGGGTACGGCAATAGGTGTTATGCTTGCGAAGAATGGACACGATATCACTCTTTGGTCCTATCTTCAAGAAGAAAGTGACGCCTTGGCAGAGAAACATGAAAATGTTCCCTTTCTCCCGGGTGTTATAATTCCTGAAACGGTGAAGTTTACCGCAAAGTTTGAGGAGTGTGCAGATGCAGATTTGATTATTACTGCAGTGCCTTCTCATGCCATGAGGACTACGGCAAAAGGTCTTTCAGAGGTGGTCCGTTCAGGTCAACGGATTTTGAATATTTCCAAAGGTCTGGAGGAAGGATCCTTCTGTACCATGTCTCAGATTTTAGAGCAGGAACTTCCCCATTGTGAAATAGCAGTTATGTCAGGACCCAGCCATGCGGAAGAGGTTTCTTTGGGTATGCCCACCACCAATGTGGTTGCTACCGCATCGGAGGAAACCGCCAACTGGATTCAGGATACCGTGATGGGTCCGAATTTCCGGATTTATACCAACCCGGATATGATTGGTGTGGAACTGGGAGGTTCCCTGAAGAATGTCATTGCGCTTTGTGCCGGTATTTCGGATGGAATGGGGCTTGGTGATAACACCAAAGCGGCTTTGATTACCCGTGGTATTGTGGAAATTGCAAGACTGGGTGTTGCTATGGGAGCCAAGGAAGAAACCTTCCATGGTTTATCCGGCATCGGTGACTTGATTGTAACTTGCACCAGTATGCATTCCCGTAACCGTCGTGCAGGTATTTTGATTGGTCAGGGTAAGTCTTTGGATGAGGCGCAAAATGAAGTAAAGATGGTGGTAGAGGGGGTTAAGACCTGTCGTGCCGCCTATGAACTCTCCCAAAAGGTAGGCGTGGAAATGCCTATCGTAGAGCAAACCTATCGGGTTTTGTTTGAAGGCGTATCCCCTGTTGAAGCAAGCAGAGTCCTGATGGGACGAGAGAAGAAACACGAGTCAGAAAAGGCGTTCTTAAAGAACGAGTAAGGAAACCCTATGAGAGAAGAAGATAACAGAACCGCCATGATGGTGGGAGAAGAAGGCGTGAGTCGTCTGAAAAATGCCCATGTACTGTTATTTGGCTTAGGCGGTGTAGGTTCCTATACGGCAGAGGCTTTGGCAAGAGCCGGTGTTGGTGCCATAACTTTGGTGGATGGTGATACCGTTTCCTTGAGTAATATCAACCGTCAATTGCCGGCGCTTCACAGCACTGTGGGAAAATCCAAGGTGGAGGTTGTTGCAGAGCGAATAGCGGATATTAATCCTGACTGTCAGGTAATAAAGAAGCATTTGTTCTATTCTGCGGAAACAGAGGAAGAGGTGGATTTTTCTCAGGCAACCTATGTAGCGGATGCCATAGATACGGTAACCTCTAAACTTCTTCTGATAGAGAAGGCAAAAAAGTTGTGTCTGCCGGTTATTTCTTGTATGGGTGCAGGTAACAAGTTAGACCCTACCCGATTTCAGGTTGCCCCTATTGAAAAAACCTCCGTTTGTCCCTTGGCGCGCGTAATGCGTAACGAACTTCGCAAACGTGGTATTACCGGAGTCAAAGCGGTTTACTCTCAGGAAGAGCCTTTTTTGCAGGTGCCAAAAACGGATCAGAGAAAACAGACACCGGGTAGTTTAAGTTTTGTACCCTCTGTTGCCGGCTTGGTGATGGCGGGGGAAATTATCCGCGACATTGCATTGGATGTTAAGTAAGAAAAACAGAGAGCAGAGGCTCTCTGTTTTTTGATGCTAAGGTCATGAGAGGTGAAGTAATTGCCAAAAAGTAAGACTGAAGTAACGTCGTGCATATCATCTCTGTCTGAAATGTCGGAAAAATAAGGTCTTTTTTTATCATCATTTCTCGATGGATGTCGAAAAAAATCCTCGCTGGAAATAATTGTTAAAATTTTCCAATTTTTTTCTTAAAATCTATTGACAAAATTTGTAAATTAAGTTTATAATCTAACTATTCACAGAAAATAAACAAAAACAAAGGAGTGCAAACAATGCAGGATAACAGTATGTCCAAGATTCGTGTTTTAGTTGTTGATGATAACAGAGAGTATGTGGAGGTTCTCTGTTCGTTTATGAAACAAGAGAAAAGAATTGAGGTGGTTGGTTGTGCCTATGATGGATTGGAAGCAATCAACATGATGCGAATGACCGAGCCGGATGTTTTGGTATTGGATATGGTAATGCCCAATTTAGATGGTATTGGTGTTTTGGAAAGAATGCAGAATCTTCGGCTTAAAAAGGTGCCGAGAATTTTGGTGGTCAGTGCAGTTTTGAATAACAGTATTGCCGCAAAGACCATTGCTCTTGGTGCGGAGTATTTTATGTTAAAGCCGGTGAACTTTGATGTATTGGTAGAGCGGATCGCCATGTTTGCCAAGGAAGAGGAGGTTAGTACAGTGGAGTTTCGTCCCCAAGAGATGCGAAGCTTCCCCAAACCTGATATGAGTAACATCGAAACCATGGTAACCGATGTAATTCATGAAATCGGGATTCCGGCACATATCAAGGGATATCAATATCTTCGTCATGCCATTATGATGGTAGTGAAGGATCTGGACATCATCAACTCCATTACCAAAGAATTATATCCCACCGTGGCAAAGGATTTCAACACCACGCCAAGTCGTGTGGAAAGAGCCATTCGTCATGCCATAGAAGTTGCTTGGGACAGAGGGGATACCGAGGTTTTGAACTCCTTTTTTGGATACACCATTGCCAACTCAAAAGGCAAGCCTACCAACTCTGAATTTATTGCAATGATAGCGGACAAACTTCGCCTTCAAATTAAGCATGCATCCTGATTTTAAAGGGATTTCTACCAAAGGGTGAATTTTAAGAAATCAAGAAAAACCACTTGACAATATTTGTTTTGCTATGCTATAATAGTTGGCGTTGTCGAGGTGTGGCTCAGTTTGGTAGAGTACTACGTTCGGGACGTAGGGGTCGCAGGTTCAAATCCTGTCACCTCGACCAAAAAAGCACTTCTTCGGAAGTGCTTTTTTACTGCAGATAAAAGTTTTTAAAGAGGAGCGATACGGATGCAAAAAGAACTTTCCACCAAAGCGCTTGCAATCATCAAAAAGATGCAACAAAATGAATTGACAGAAAGTGTGATTTATCAAGAGATTGCAAAGTTTGCCAAAGGCGAAGAAAATAAAGAGACATTACGTCGCCTTGCAACAGAAGAGCATGCACACTATGAGATTTGGAAAAAATATACCGGCATCGAAATGAAACCTCAAATGGGCAAGGTGCGGAAGTTTAAGTTTTTCGCACGGGTTCTTGGCTTTACCTTTGCGGTTAAACTGATGGAGAACGGAGAAGAAGGTGCCCAGAAGGAATACGAACTCCTTGCCAAAGAGGTGGAGGAAAGTATTGCCATTCGAAATCAGGAAGAGGAACATGAAAAGGCGCTTCTTGAAATGCTGGATGAAGAACGGCTCCAGTATGTGGGAAGCATGGTGCTTGGCATGAATGACGCTTTGGTAGAACTGACAGGTTCTCTCGCGGGCTTTACCTTTGCTTTGCAGAATACCAAGGTGATTGCTCTTTCCGGCTTGATAATGGGTATCTCGGCAACATTTTCTATGGCGTCCAGCGAATTTCTGGCGGCACGGAGCGAGGGCAGAACAGATGCGCTGAAATCTTGTAGTTACACCGGTATAGCCTATCTTATCACGGTTGCATTGTTGATTCTTCCCTATCTTATCTTTGACAGCGGTCAGTATATGACTGCTTTGTTCTCGATGATTGCCATTGTTATTTTGATTATTGCGGCATTTACATACTATATCTCGGTTGCCAAAAGCGAGAAGTTCCGTCCCAAATTCTTAGAGATGTCCTTGATTAGCATTGGTGTTGCTATCATTTCATTCTTTGTGGGAATTCTTGCTAAGAAGTTCTTGGGTGTGGAGTTATAATCAAGGGTATAAAAGTGTGAATAGAACGTCCGAAACGGTTTTCTGCGTCGGACGTTTTTTTATGCAGAATAGGGTTGATAATTTTTTGTGTTTGTGATATAGTGAAAGAATGAAATGTGGGGTGAAAAACATGACAGATATTGTAATTAGTTTTGATACAGAAGATTATGTCAATCCTGTGGGCGCAGATGGGATTCTGGATGTGGCAACCTTCCTGAAAGAGGAGAATATCAGAGGTTGTTTTAATATTGTCGGCTGGCTTGCACAAGCCTTGGTGAAATGGGGCAGACAAGATGTTATTGAAGCACTGAAGTTTCATGAGATTGAGTCTCATTCTTTAAGACATACCCATCATCCTACCATTTGTGAGTATACCGATATCGAGGACTTTGATAAGGCAATGGCTCGGTTCCGTAAGGAAGAGGATGAGGGAACAAAAATCATTCGTGAGATTATCGGAAACGATAAGTTCTATGCATTCTGTCCACCGGGAGATTCCTTCTCCTACGTAGCGCATTACGGAAGTGCCGATATGGGAATTCCCATTCATGACGGAGATAACATTAATGTAGACTGGGTACAGGGAAGACCGGTTACCTGGTGTAATCAGGATTGTTATGCGTACAATTTCGGATTTGACTGCATTATCAACTGGTCAAAGGAAGAAATCTTAGCGAAGATTGATCAGCTGGCAGGTCTTGATAATTGCATTGTTTATCATCATCCCCAGAGAAGCCGAATTACAGAGTTCTCGGATGTTCTAAATTTCAATCGGAAAAATATTGAAGGGGAATGGGTTTTAAGTGAGTTGCATCCCCCCGAAAAGGTGGAGAAGTTCCGCGAGAATTTCCGTTTCCTTGTCCGTACCCTAAAAGAAGATCCCAGATTCCGCATTGTAACCTATCAGGAGCTGGCGGAAAAGTACGGTGGAACACGGCAGGTTTCCTTGTCGGATATTCCGGCATTAAAAACCGCAATTGAGGAGGATCTTTTCCCGGTTACCGTGCCGGAGTCCATCTCTCTTGCTGATATGATGCTTGCCTGCCGAGACTTTCTGCTGGGAGAAACCGTTCATACCTGTGATAAGGTGTACGGATTTTTAGAGCCTCCCTATGCAGTCCCGCAACCGGTTGCTGTTACCAAAGAGGAACTTGTGAAAAGTGCAGAGCAAATCAAGGATGAAATGTTTTTGCCTACCGTATTGGAGGTTGGGGATAAGAAACTCGGTCCTGCAGATTGGCTCAGGGCGGCACTCTCTGTGTTAAGTGGTGAGGAAGTCGCAAAGGTTGTGCCGGATAAGTGGCAGATTGACTTAAACGAGTTCCCCAAGCTACGGGATTGTAATCTGCGAGGTTCCTGGTTGCATGCCGACACTTTAGAAGACAAATATCTGTCTGATCGGATGCGGTTGCAGACTTGGACCATGCGACTTCCCAAGGGAACAAAACGGAAAATTTTCTAGTAAATTAAGAATCGATAAATACAGTATTTCATTACATACCAAGATTTAGGAGGATCATTATGAAATCAGTTAAGGTTGAAGCATTAACCCATGAGGCGTTTGCGCCTTTTGGACAGTTTTATGAAATGGGAAACCCTGATGGACACGCTCTTTGCGGAGAGATTCATCGGTTCTTCCCTGATCGATTGGTTGCAGACAGCAACCATCGGGTAGGGTATTCCCCCATTCTGGTAAAGAAACCGGAAAAAATGGTAATTACCCAACAAGAATATCATACCACCACATGGGAGATGATTCTTCCCTTGAATGATGATATGATTCTGCACGTGGCGCCGGCATCGGCAGGAACTCCGGTGACCGATCTTGCCAAGGCTTTCTTGGTGCCCAAGAATACATTGGTTAAGATCAACACTGCCATTTGGCATCTGGCACCTCTTCCTGCCAACAGCGAGGAATTGTGCGCTATGATTATTTTGCCGGAGTGTACTTATGCCAATGATTGCACCGTAGTTGATTTAAAACCGGAAGAACAGTTTGAAATTGTGAAATAAGAGGAGGAACCAACAATGAATCAGTATATTGGACATACCAATCAAGTGTATGGTGTCGAGGAGATGCGTCTTTCCGGCGGCAAAGGCGACGGAATGAGAATGCTTTATGTAAGAAACGGAAAGGGTCTGGAATTCTGGGTATCGGTAGATCGTGCTGCAGATATTTCCAGAGCATCCTTAAAGGGTGATAACTACGCATATTTTGCTCCATGTGGCTATGTTGCGCCCGCTTATTTTGACAAAGACGGCGGATTTTTGAAGTACTTTACTGCAGGGTTCTTTACCACTTGTGGTCTTGATAACGTAGGTGCTGCATGCACCGATCAGGGACAGAGCTTGCCGGCACATGGTAGTCTGACAGGTATCCCCTGTGAGAGCATCGGACATTGGATTGCAGATGATGGAATCCATATTAAGGCAATGATACGGGATGCGGCACTTTTCTCTGTACAGAGACTCCTGGAGAGAGAGTATATCGTATCCTTGGAGAAGAACGAAATTCAACTGATTGATAAAATTCATAACATTGGCAGCAACGATGCTTCCGTGCAGGTACTTTATCATTGCAACATGGGTTATCCTCTTTTGAGTGAGAATGCGGAGATTTCCATTCCTTCTACCCATGTAGAGGGTACCACCCCCTTTGCACAGGAGGATATTGCAAACTGGAAGAAGGTAGAGAAACCCCAGCGTGGTATGGACGAAAAGTGCTATTACCACACCATGGAAGGTAAGAACGATGTCTCTATCTTCAACCCTGATATCAATAAGGGATTGACCATTTCTTATGATGCTAAGGAACTTCCCTACTTCATCGAATGGAAGTTGATGGGCGAGAAGGATTATGTACTTGGTTTAGAGCCGGGTAACTGCAGAACCGACGGAAGAGACGTTGTTCGGGAGAGCGGTAAGCTGGAAATCTTAAAGCCGGGTGAAACCAAGACCCATCATATTACCTTTACCTTTACTGAAAAATAGGTATTGGAAAGGTCGGTTTGGTTCATACTATAAGGAGGGTAAAAACGGATGCGAGTTTTATTTATGGGAACGCCTGATTTCGCGGTTCCTTGCTTGGAGATTCTGATAGAGGAAGGTCATACCGTGGTAGGTGTGGTGTCTCAGCCGGATCAGCCCAAAGGAAGAGGACATAAACTGCAACCCCCTCCTGTGAAGGCTCGTGCTTTAGAACATGGTATTCCGGTATTTCAGCCTACGAAGTTGAAGGACGGAAGTTTTCAGGAAGTTCTGGACGAAACAAAGCCGGAACTGATTGTGGTTGTGGCATACGGAAAGATTTTACCCAAGTATATTCTGGACTATCCCAAGTATGGGTGTGTGAACGTTCATGCATCCCTTTTGCCAAAGTATCGTGGTGCGGCGCCCATCCAATGGAGCGTCATCAACGGCGAAAAGGTAACCGGTGTTACCACCATGTATATGGCAGAGGGTCTTGATACGGGAGATATGATTGAAAAGTCTGAAACGGAGATAGGAAGGACGGAGACTTATGGTGAACTTCACGACCGCCTCTCTGTGATGGGTGCGGAACTCCTGAAGAAGACAGTTGAAAAGTTGGAAAACGGAACTGCGGAGCGGGAGGTTCAAAAGGATGAGGAATCCTGCTATGCACCTATGCTCAACAAGGAGACAGGTCATATAGATTGGAGTAAATCCGCCGAAGAGATTCTTAATTTGATTCGTGGAACCAATCCATGGCCAATGGCATTTTCTCTCTATGAAGATGTGCCGATGAAACTGATTGTTGCAACCAAGGGTGAAAAACAAGACAAGAACCCGGGCAAGATTCTTTCCGCAGAAAAAAGCGGGATTTGTATTGCTTGCGGTGATGGCAGTGTTCTGGTGACAGAACTTCAAATGCAAGGGAGTAAGCGGATGGATGTGGCAAGTTATCTGAATGGTCATGAAATCCGTGTGGGGACAATCTTAAAGTAAAAGGAGAAGGTGTTGTATGTTTTTTCCATACTACTATTTTGACTGGACATATTTGATTCTGATTCCGGCGGTAATTCTTTCGCTTTGGGCACAGGGAAATGTAAATAATACCTTTCGCAAATATGCCAAAGTGCACAGCAGAAGAGGAAGCACCGGTGCGGAGATTGCCAGAAAAATTTTGGATATGAACGGTCTGTATCAGGTGAGAATTGAACGAGTGGCAGGGAATTTGAGCGATCACTATGATCCGAGAACCAACGTGGTTCGACTCTCTGACAGTACCTATGCAAGCACATCGGTAGGAGCCATTGGCGTCGCGGCACATGAAGTGGGTCATGCCATTCAACACGCGACTGCCTATGCGCCCATCAAGGTGCGGAATAGTATTGTTCCGGTTGTCAATGTGTGTAATGTGTTGTCCATGCCTATTTTGTTAATCGGAGTCTTGTTCGGTAGCTATTCCGGCTTGATTGATGTGGGTATTTTATTGTTTTCTGCTACAGTATTGTTCCAGTTAATAACACTGCCTGTAGAATTCAATGCAAGCCGTCGTGCCATGGATACTTTGCGCGGTCAACATCTTTTAGATGACGCTGAGGCAATGGGTGCCGAGAAGGTGTTGCGGGCAGCGGCGCTTACCTATGTAGCGGCAGCGGTTAGTTCTATTATGAGTTTGCTCCGTTTGATTCTTTTGTTTGGAGGTCGGAGAGACGACTAATGGCAAGTGCAAGAGAGTTAGTCCTGAAAGGACTTCATCGAATAGAAACTGAGGAGGCCTATACCAATCAGGTACTGAAAGAGATTTTGGCAGGAGATAGTGTTTCTTCCGTGGACCGCGGATTTGTAACAGAACTTCTGACCGGAGTGGTACGCCATCGTTTGAGACTTGATTATGTGATAGAGCAATTCTCTAAAGTGAAATTGAAAAAATTAAGCCCGTGGGTTCACCAGATTCTGCGGATGGGAATCTATCAAATTCTTTTTTTGGAAAGAGTGCCGGATAGTGCGGCATGTAACGAATCGGTGAAACTGGCAAACCGCTATGCAAATGGCGGAGCAAGAGGTTTTGTTAATGGTCTTTTACGAACGGTTGTACGAGAAAAGGATAACATCCCCTATCCCGAGAAAAACCCTGAGCGGTTTAGTGTGGTGTATTCTTGTCCCTTGTGGTTAACCAAGCGCTTGTTAGCGCAATACGGAGAGGAGACCACAGAAAAGATTTTGATTGCAGGGCTGGAGAAGCATCCGGTATCTTTGCGGGTGAACGGATTGTGCACAACGGCAGAGGCTTTGCAAGAGTGTTTGAATAACGAAGATATTATCACATGTTTGGATGATAAAAATCCCAATCGCCTTTTCGTAGAGGGTGCCTTGGATGTGAATCGTTCAAAGGCTTACGGAGAGGGCCTTTATACTGTCCAGAACAGTAGTTCCATGACAGCGGTTGAGATGTTGAATCCGCAATGTGGCGAGGTTATATTAGATCTTTGTTCTGCCCCCGGAGGAAAAACAACCTACATGGCGGAACGTATGAAAAATCAAGGTGAAATACATGCGTTTGACTTGTATCCGCACAAAATTGATTTGATTCATAAAAGTGCAAAACGGTTGGGGATTTCCATCATATCTGCTCAGGTTCAGGATGCTACTGAATTGATGGAATCATGGATTGGAAAGGCAGATCGGGTTCTTGCGGACGTGCCTTGTTCCGGAATTGGTGTGATACATAAGAAACCGGATATTAAGTGGCACAGAACAGCGGAAGATATCGAAGAACTTTCTAAGATTCAGGAAAAGATTTTGGAAAATGCCGCAAGAT
Organism: Ructibacterium sp.; assembly: GCA_045635425.1. Classification (GTDB taxonomy): domain Bacteria; phylum Bacillota; class Clostridia; order Monoglobales; family Monoglobaceae; genus Ructibacterium. The sequence goes on from JAZRCD010000185.1 coordinate 16,934, forward strand.
ATGTGAAACCGAACGGAACGTTGCTTTATTCTACCTGTACAATTTTGAAGGAAGAAAATCAGGAACAAATACAGATGTTTTTGGAGAAAAACGAAGGATTTGTTTTAGAAGAAGAACGGACGCTCCTGACGCATGAAACCGGAGGAAGCGGATTTTATATAGCGAGATTGACCCGAAAAGGATAGAAGTTTTATGAAGAGAAATCTGAAGGATTTTACTTATGAAGAACTGGAAGGCGTTGTTAAAGACCAATTAAAGCAGCCAAAGTTCCGGGCAAAACAGATTTTCACATGGTTGTATCGGGGTGTGACGGAGTTTTCTCAAATGACAGACCTTTCCAAACCGCTTAGGGAGCAATTGGAACAAGAGTTTTGTTTAGGGAACTTGAAAATTGTAAAAAAGTATTGCTCAAAACTTGACGAAACCCGACGTTATCTGTTACAATTAGATGATGGAAACTATATTGAATCGGTACTGATGAAATATCATCACGGATATACCATTTGTATCTCTTCCCAAGTGGGTTGTGCCATGGGCTGTGCCTTTTGCGCATCCACACGGAACGGAAAGAAAAGAAATCTTTCTGCAGGAGAGATTATTGGACAGATTATGGCAGTTCAAGAGGATTTGGGAGAGCGGATATCCAACATTGTTATGATGGGAATTGGCGAACCGCTTGATAATTTTGATCAGGTCTTGAAATTCCTGACAATTGTAAATCATCCCCTTGGATTGAATATCGGACATCGGCATATTTCTCTTTCCACCTGCGGACTGGCAGAAAAGATTCGGCAACTTGCTGACGAGGATTTGCAGATTACCTTGTCAATATCTCTTCATGCAACCAATGATGAAAAAAGATCTGCAATCATGCCGGTGAATCGCAAGTATCCCCTTCAGACTCTATTGGATGCTTGTCGGTATTATTTGAAAAAAACCAATCGGCGGATTTCTTTTGAGTATACTTTAATTGAAAATGTCAATGATGGAGAGGCGGATGCTAAAGAGTTGATTCGTTTGTTAAAAGGATTTCTCTGTCATGTAAATTTAATTCCGGTTAATCCCACCGGTGCAAGTGGTATCCGACAAGGAACCAGAAAATCGGTGGAACGATTCCAGTATCTTTTGGAAGATGGCGGATTAACGGCTACCATTCGAAGAGAAATGGGTAGCGATATTCAGGCGGCCTGCGGACAACTTCGTGCTGTAGCAGAGGAGGATGCCTGAGAGTAAGGAGGTGTTTGCTTTGAGTATGGATGTATACGGAGCAAGCGATATTGGATGTGTCAGAAGCCTTAATGAGGACAGTTTCTGCATCTATGGGTTAGACGAGGGAACCATTCCCGGTTTTTGTGTTCTTTCGGATGGAATGGGAGGCCACAATGCCGGTGAGGTTGCCAGTCAGAAAACAGTCCAGTTTGTGGCAGAAACTTTAAAAGAGGCACCTACAGAGGCTGACACGATTCCACAGAATTTAAAAACAGCGGTTGAGAAAGCAAATGAAGGCGTATTCCGAATGGCTAATGAAAACCAAAGTCAGCAAGGAATGGGTGCAACGTTAGTGATTGCTGCAATCTTAGAAGATGTGGCATACATTGCCAACGTGGGTGACAGTAGAGCATATGCTTATCGAAACGGAGAGTTGATGCGGATTACCAAGGATCACTCTGTAGTAGAAGAGATGATGGCAAACGGGTCCATCACACCTGAGGAAGCGAAAGTGCACCCTCAACGGAATATCATAACCCGTGCTATTGGTACAGATCCTTGTGTGGAGCCTGATTTATATGAGTATGATTATCTGCCCGGAGACGTGTTGCTTCTTTGTAGCGATGGTCTTTCCAGTATGGTTGAGGAAGAGGAGATAGTCAGAATTCTCGGTGGCAACACAGAGGTAAAGAACATGGTTTCTGCGTTGGTTAACACCGCAAAAAACTGCGGTGGTCAGGATAATATCACAGTGATTTGTATTCGATTCACGAAGGAGGGATAAAGGATGGATTTGGTAGGAAAAGTTTTAGCTGATCGTTATGAGATTCGGGAAGAAATCGGCAAAGGCGGCATGGCTCATGTCTATAAAGCATGGTGCAATCTGCTCAATCGCTTTGTTGCGATTAAAGTCTTGAAAGAGGAATTCCGAGATGATAAAGAGTTTGTCCATCGTTTTAATATAGAGGCACAGGCGGCCGCAGGGATTTCTAATCTTCATGTTGTATCTATCTATGATGTAGGATATCAAGATGGATTTTACTACATTGTTATGGAATATATCGAGGGTGTGATCCTGAAGGAATACATATCCCAAAAGGGATCCTTGCCATGGAAAGAAGCTGTTTCCATTGCGGCGCAGATTTGTGAAGGCTTATCGGCCGCTCATAAAGCAAATGTAATCCATCGTGATATCAAGCCTCAGAATATTATTATGACCCCGGATGGCATCCTCAAGGTAACTGATTTCGGTATTGCGAAAGCATCCAGTCAGGCAACTACCACAACAGGTGGCCAGGCAATTGGTACGGTTCATTACATTTCGCCGGAGCAGGCAAGAGGCGGATATACGGACCAGCGGACAGATATTTACTCCTTGGGTGTTGTTCTTTATGAAATGCTTACGGGTAAGATGCCTTTTGTGGGAGAAAGTCCTGTGGCAGTTGCGATCAAGCATATTCAGGAAAAACCCATGCCGCTTCGTCGAATCAAGCCGGATATTCCTGAAGTGGTAGAACGAATTGTATTAAAGGCGATGGCAAAGGAACAGGGTGCTCGTTATGCATCTGCAGAAGAGTTCCTTAAAGATTTAAATATGGCCATGCTCGGAGGCGGTATTGTGGAACGCGAGGTTGTGGTTCATAACACGGTGGAAGAAGATGACATGGATTCTACCATCAAAATGGACGGAATTGATGATAAGTCTATTGAAGCCTATGAAAGTGCTCGGGCAGAAAAGAAACGTCATGAGGAAAGAAGAGTAGTTCCTGAAAGAGAGGTGCGAGGAGTGCGAGAGGTACGAACTCCTAAGAAAACCAAGGATCAAAAAAGAAAAGACCGTTTAACAACATGGGTTGCAATTCTTACAGGATTGTTGGTGGTAATCGTATTAGGATATGCCTTTACCATATTGACAAGCGGAATCAAAACTTCGGACGAGAAGATAGAAATTCCGAATTTGGTCGGCATGGATTTGGATGCTGCCAGAAGAAAATACAGCGGATTTAATATTGTTATCTCTGAGGAAAAGAAGAGTGAAAAGAAGGTTAATACCATCTTAGAACAGTCTCCTAAGGGTAAGGAAAAGGTGTTTGCGGCAGAAGATATGGTTATCAACGTTGTTGTAAGTGCCGGCAAGGATTCTGTCGAAGTTTCTGATTATGTTAATATGACGAGCGAGAAAGCGCAAACAAAAGCGAAAAAAGACGGATTCCAAATCAATATAGAAGAGCGGTTTAGCGATTCTGCGGAAGAGGGAATTGTATTTGCACAAGAGCCGGTAGCAGGGTCTGTGGCCTCTGAAGGTGCACTTGTAACGTTGTATGTAAGCAAGGGTTCCGGCGAAGAGGACGAGGAGCAAGAGGATGACGACAGCACGTCATCAGAAAGTCCTGTTTCAACCCAGGCGCCTAAGCCAACGACAGAACCTGATAATGCAGCGAATTCTACAGAAGTGGTTGAACCGGCTAAGCCTACACAAGCGCCCGCTACTACAACACCATCATCCGATGGCACGTCGGATGCCGGAACATCTTCCACATCCGGTAGCGTCACAGCCCCGGGAATTACTAACTAAACAAAACGTATGATGAAAGAATATCAAGGAAGAATTATAAAAGGAATCGGCGGTTTCTACTATGTAGATACCGCTGATGGCTTATTTGAATGTCGTGCTCGAGGCGTTTTTAGAAAAGAAAAGATTACCCCTTTGGTTGGGGATATGGTAAGGATCGGGATTGATGAGACGGCAGGAACGGGTTTTGTCAATGAAATTCTGCCGAGAAAAAACCAGTTGGTTCGTCCTATGGTTGCCAATGTGACACGAATGGCAGTGGTGGTTGCAACGGCGAACCCAAAACCGAACCTATACCTGATGGATAAGGTAATCGCTGCGGCAGAACAGGCGGAATTGGTTCCTGTTATATGTTGGAATAAGACAGATCTTGACGATGGAGAGGAATATTTAAACATCTATCGAGATGCAGGATTTGTCACACTACAGTTAAGCGCGGAAACCGGTTGGAATCTGGATTTGCTCAGAGAAGAACTTAAGGATCAGGTAACAGTATTTGCCGGAAACTCCGGTGTTGGTAAATCGAGCTTGATTAACAAACTTCTGCAACGCGAAGCCTTTGAAACCGGCGCGGTCAGTGATCGAGTGGAACGAGGTAAGCACACAACCAGACATAGTGAATTGGTAGCCCTTCCCGGAGGAGGATATTTGATTGATACCCCCGGATTTGGTAATATGGATTTAACCAACTTGGAAGTTACAGATTGTGGCGAATTGTTTCGAGAGTTTTTGCCCTATATGGATCAATGTGCTTTTCGGGATTGCAGCCATACAGTGGAAAAAGGTTGTGGTGTTCGAAAGGCCTTGGAAGAGGGAAAAATTCACGCTTCCCGACATGAAAGTTATTGTAGATTAGTACAAGAAGTAATCAATGCACAAAAACGGAGGAGAAGATAATCATGAAAATCGAGATTGCACCATCCATTCTTTCGGCAGATATCAGTTGTCTTGGCCAAGAGGTGAAAAAGGTAGAGGCGGCAGGATGTCGGTACTTACATATTGATATCATGGACGGACATTTTGTTCCAAACCTGAGCTATGGCCCTCATGTGGTAAAATGTATTCGTCCTCATACCGAAATGATTTTTGATGTACATCTGATGATTAGTGATCCCGGAAAGTATATTCCCGATTATGTCAAAGCAGGTGCTGATTTGATTACAGTTCATGCTGAAGTGGCTCGGGATGCTGAGGAGCTTCGTGCATTGGCAGAGCAAATTCACAGTTATGGAATTCGGGCAGGTGTTTCTGTAAAGCCCGGAACATCTGCAGATGTGCTGAAGGGGCTTCTGTCCAATTTTGAAATGGTTCTTGTTATGAGTGTGGAACCGGGATTTGGCGGACAATCCTATATGGAAAGTGTCAATGAAAAAATTCGTTTGCTTCGTCAAATGGCAGACGAGGAAAATCCTGAAATGGATATTGAGGTGGATGGTGGCATTGGCGAGAGTACAATTGCTATGCCTGTTGAAGCAGGAGCTAATATTCTGGTTGCAGGATCTTCTGTGTTTGGTGCAGAGGATGTTGGCAAGGCGGCTGAGAAGTTGTATCGTCTGGCGCTGCAGGAGGTTGAAAAGCGGTGAAGCGTGCAATAATCTTTTGTAGCGGAGAGATGGATGGAGATGAGGTGTTTCTGCCCGAGTACAGAAAGGATTTGATTTTGTGTGCAGACGGCGGGTACAAACATGCAAAGCGATTAGGACTTAAACCGGATTTGATTATCGGTGATTTGGATTCAGGATTAAAGGAGTATCCAAAGGAAATCCCCTGTCGTGTCTATCCTTCGGAAAAAGATAAAACGGACACCAATCTATGCCTTGATTATGCAATCGGGCAGGGTTGCACAGAGGTTGTGATTTTGGGAGGAATCGGCGGACGACTTGATCACGAGTTCTCACATCTTTCGTTGTTGATGAATGGTTTGCATCGGGGCGTTCGCGTGAAACTGATCAATAAACAGAACGAAATCTGGATGGAAGATAAACCGTTTTCTCTCAAACCGAGTGAAAAAAAATACATCTCATTTTTCCCTTTTGGCGGAACGGTAGAAGGGTTTACGGTTCACGGATTAAAGTATGAAGCATCAGACATGAGTCTGGTTTGTGATTGTGCGCAAGCGTCAAGCAATCAGTTCGATGGAGAAGATATTGCCTACGTCTCGTTTAATGACGGCGGTTGCCTGTTGGTAATGCGTTGTGCAGATAGGGAGAATCTTCCTTAATATAATAATTATAAAACAATAAACTGTTCGCAAAGGAACTGTAACAAAAAAACGAAAAATGTTATTGACAGAAAAGATGAGTTAGGATATAATTCATTTTGTTGTGTATCATATTTCATTGGGAGGGAAACCGAGTGAAAAGGTTTGTTGTTCTTTTATCAGTTTTGATATTGGCGTTTGTAATAGCGGCTTGTGGGAACAGCGTCCAAGCTCGTCGCTTGCAGCAATCTCAGGATAATGCGACGTTGCAATGGGGAAGTGTTCTTGGATAAGAACCGTAAAGCATGACATAGTGAAGACATAACGCCCTCGGAGGAGGGCGTTTTTTTATGAGGAATGGAAGGTGAATTCTTTGAAGCAACCGAAGATTGTATGTGTTGTGGGTCCCACAGCATCAGGGAAAACAGATTATGCCATTGATCTTGCACTGAGAGAAAACGGAGAAGTGGTCTCTTGTGATTCCATGCAGATATATCGATACATGAACATTGGAACAGCCAAGCCTACGGCGGAGGAGATGCGAGGAGTACCTCATCACATGATTGACTTTCTCGAACCGGAGGTAAATTATAGTGTTGCAGACTTTGTCAAGGATGCTCGTGTTTGTATCGAGGATATTTTAGAAAGAGGGAGACTTCCTATCCTCTGTGGTGGAACAGGTCTTTATATTGACAGTATTGTAAATCAAATTGAATTCTCCGAGACAGAGACGGATATGGAGTATCGTGCATCATTACAGAAAATGGCAGAGCAAGAAGGGGTAGAGGCAGTTCACAATCTTTTGAAAAAAACAGATCCTATTGCCGCAAGTCAGATACACCCTAACAATATAAAGCGGGTAATCCGTGCATTGGAGATTCAAAAGACTACCGGAATGACCAAGACAGAAGCGGATGCCCTGGCACGACGAGAACCGGTATATGATGCTGAGTTTTACGGAATGGACGTAGAACGGGAAGAACTGTATCGGCGAATCAACCTTCGGGTAGACCGAATGATGGAGCAGGGGCTTTTGGAAGAGGTGGACGGATTGCTTAAAATGGGAATTCCGGAAACGTCAACTGCTATGCAAGCGATTGGATACAAAGAATTGGTAGGATATTTCAACGGAACCATGAATTTGGAAGAATCTGTTGAGAAAATAAAGCAGGAATCTCGCAGATATGCCAAAAGACAGTTAAGTTGGTTCCGAAGAAACAAAAAAATTTCTTGGATAAAAAGACAGAATATGCAGGATAAAGGGTATAAAAATAGTGAAAACTGACGTTTTTACTAGATTTTTTAAAGCACAAAAAGTTTATGAAAAAAATGTTTTTTTTCTATAAAAAATGCTTGACAAAACCATTGCAAAAGAATATAATTAAACCATGTATAATATCAAAGTAGTGTTGGGGGAGAAAATATGCGTATCAAGCCTGGATTTGTTTTAAAAGAAATTGCCGGCGAGTATTACGCTATCCCTTTTGACGAAAGCTATGAAGAGCGCGGAACCATGATTTCGTTGAATCATAGTGCGGCATTTTTGTGGCAGCAGTTGGAGGAAGAAACGGATGAAAAGAGCCTCTGCTCTGCGGTTGTTGATATGTACAAGATTACGGAAGCTTTGGCGGAAGATGCGGTGAGAGAGTTTTTGGCGTATCTCCGTGATGCAGAATTGCTGATAGAAGAAGCATAATATTTTTTATTGCTGGAGGGAATCATGAGGAAGAATCTTTTTCGTAGATTTTTACGTGGTTCCTGGGGAAAAATCATTATACTTTCTGTTCTTGGCAGTTTGACATCCCTTTGTGGTGTGTATTTGGCTTTCTTATCCAAGCAAGTTGTAGATATTGCGACGGGCCAACAGCAGGGCGACTTGTGGAATTGTGGCATATGGCTTGGATTATTGATTGTTTTTCAATTGTTATTACAGGTTTTTTTGAACATGTTGGATGTTCGTATCGTGGTTCCCATGCGGTTTCGGATACAATCCAAACTGTTTGAAGAATGTTTTAGAAAACAAAAACTGTCCTTGGATCAGTTTCATTCCGGCGAATTGGTAAACCGAATAGCCGGTGATACATCCATTGTTGCAGAAGGTGTGGTAGGGATTATTCCTTCCTTAGTTTCCATCTGTAGCCGTATTGTTTTCAGTTTTTGTGCATTGATTATTCTGTCTCCGACCCTTGCGGTTCTTTGCTTACTCGCCGGTGGTTTGATGCTGGTCGCAGCTCAGATTTATCGTAAGAAAGCAGGCGTTCTTTTTCAAAAGAGTCGGGATGCAGAAGGAAAGATTCGTTCCTTTATTCAGGAAACGGTTCAAAATCTTGTTGTAATTAAGGCGTTTTCTGCTCACGGAGTGGTGAAAAGACAGCTTGGCTATGCGCAGGATAATGCTTATGACTTGGCCATTCGTAAGAATCAGTTGAGCATCATTGCAAACATATGTTTTTATGTGGCGATGACAGCCGGTTACTACCTGGCATTGGGCTGGGGTGCGTGGCAACTTGTGAATAACTTAATTAGTTTCGGTACTTTGACAGCGATTCTTACTCTAACAGGTGACATCGCAAAGCCTTTTCAGAATCTCGTAACTCTTTTCCCTCAATATGTGTCGGTTTGTACATCTGTTGAGCGTCTGGAAGAGTTAGAGGGATTGCCGGATGATGTTGAATCAGATGAAATTAGTGATTTCGATGATTTGTATCATTCTTTGAAGGAGATAGATATTTCTCATGTTAGCTTTTCCTACGGAGATGCGGATGTGTTAAAAGATACATATGCTGCCTTTCCGAAGAATACAATGACAGCAGTGATGGGCGAGTCCGGAGCAGGTAAGAGCACTTTGCTAAACCTTCTTGCAGGCATTTTGGTTCCCAATGAAGGAGAGATTCTTCTTAAGACCACGGAGGGAGACATCCCGTTGGAACGGAGACATCGCAAATTGTTCTCGTATGTTCCGCAGGATTTCATGTTGCTTTCCGGTAATGTTCTTGAGAATATTACCTTGTTCGACGAGGAACCGGATATGAATCGTCTTGAGCAGGCGTTATCTATGGCTGAGTTGAATAGCGTCATAGATGAACTTCCCGATGGAATCCATACTCACCTTAGAGAAGGAGGGGGACGGTTATCCGGAGGACAGCGTCAGAGAATGGCAATTGCCAGAGCGCTTTATACAGGCGCTGAGGTTATGCTGTTGGACGAGGCTACATCTGCTTTGTCTGCTGAGATTGAGGAAAAGATTCTAAGAAAACTCCGGGACTCCGGAAAGACAATTATCTTCGTTACACACAGGCAGGGTGCTGCTGATTTGTGTGACAGAGTTCTGACCATTGAAGACGGAACTCTTATCCAAACTTGATAAAAATTAATTTTTTCATATTTTTCCAAATTATAAGGAGGAGATGTAAGTGTTAAAGAAGATTGTAAGTTTAGTTGTTGGTGCGACTCTCGTACTTGCAACGCTGGGAGTTGCTGCCGCAGAAGTAGCTACTGTAAGTACATATAACGCAGTAGATGACACTATCGGCGTAACTACCACCGTAACCGAAGCGAATGCTGGTGAGGTTTATACCTACCTGGCATACAAGCTGGCTGATGGCGGTTCCTTGGAGAACCTGACCAACAGTGAGGTTGTATACGTAGATGAGAAGGAAATTGCTGCTGGCGAGACCAGTACTGTTTTCAGCTACACTACCGCATCCGCTAACGACCAGGCAGTTATCCTGTTGGGTAACCCCACCAATGATAGCGTTATCGATGGTGGTATCGTAGAAGGTAGCGTTGTTATCGGCTACACCGTAAAGGTTGGCGATGGCGAGGCTGTTGCAGCTACCATGGATATTACTGATCTGGACGCTGCTACCGCAATCGTTGATATCCCTGCTGCAGTTGGTTCTGCAATCGTTACCGATGTAAAGGTTGACGGTGCTTCCGTAAGCTTCCTTGCTACCAACAGCGGTGTAAAGATTCCTTTGAGCGCTATTGCTGATGGTTCTGCAATCGTAATCGAAGTATCTACCGGTGCAATTCAGACTGCTGTTACCATCCTCGACGGTTCTTATATTCCCGCTGAGAATGC
>JAZRCD010000186.1:0-3817 GCA_045635425.1 Ructibacterium sp.
CAGGTGTAAAGCGGCAAATCTGACCTACCATAAACTTTGCATTCGATTCATCGGCAACCTTCACCATCTCTTCAAGGTCCTCACGGGTAAGCGCAAGCGGTTTTTCACAAAGAACATGCTTACCTGCCTTGAGCGCTGTAATTGTGCAAGCTGCGTGAGAGGTATTCCAAGTACAAACACTGACTGCATCCAATTCTGGAAGTGCCACCATTTCATCCAGATTAGTAAACAATCTGGTTACTCCGTGCTTTTCCCCCTGTTCCTTTAATTTTTCCTCGTTAATATCACAAAAAGCATAAATCTCCACATTAGGATCTTTACGATAAGATTCAATATGCGTCTGAGCAATGCCGCCAACACCAATAATACCAATGTTTAATTTTTTCATAGTAAAATCCCCTTTAAAATGTAATGATAGAATCTTATTCTTACTCGCTAAAGCGAATTTTAGCCATAGCTGCTGCACCAATGATTCCTGCACTATTTCGTAGCCTGGATACCATCAGCTTTGTATCCTCTAACATCTCTTGTCTCAAATTTGAAAGCAAAAGTTCTTCCTCATTTGTGATTCCGCCACCCAAAATAATGGCCTCCGGACGAAAAATTTTGTAAAGTCCGCAAAGTCCTGACATAATATAATCGGAATACTCCGCCAGCACGTTCTTGGCAATAGGGCAACCTTTGCGAACAGCATCAAACAACGTCCGTCCGGTAACTTCTTTCTTGCAAAGCTCTGCAAGGATGCTCTCTGGATGCTCTTTCGCCGCATCTAGTGTCATTCGAATCATCGCTGTTACTGATGCATATTGCTCCCAACACCCTCGTTGTTTACATTCACAGGGTATCCCATTGTGGTGAATAACCATATGCCCTATTTCTCCGGAATTACCATGGGCTCCGCTATACAGTTTCCGATTAATAATGATGCCGCCCCCAACACCGGTTCCCAATGTAACCATAATGAAATTTTGCAAAGCCTTTCCATGCCCTGCATACAATTCTCCATAGACGGCACAATTACCGTCATTTTCCATGTAAACCGGAACAGAAAGAGCTTCTTCAAAAATATTGACAAGCGGTGTGTTATTGTAAGGAAGATTTCCAGCAACAACACAAACTTTTTTCTCATCATCCAAGTCGCCGGGAGTTCCAATGCCAATAACTTGGTAAGGATATTCCTTATGTAGTTCATGGCACGTATCTATCATCCTTGCAATTAACTGTTCTATACCCTTTTCTGCTTGCGTTGGAATTTCTCGTTTATCTAAAACCTCATAGTTCTCATTGATAATCCCGAACTTTATATTTGTTCCTCCGATATCAATTCCTAAAATCATTTTCATACTCCTAAATCAGTTTTCCTCTCAAGATCACCTGACGGATATTTAACTGCTGATCCAAAATAACCAAATCAGCCTGTTTTCTAGGTTCAATACTACCAACGGTATCATAAACGCCAATATCCACAGCCGGATTTTTGGAAGCCATCATACAAGCCTCGTTAAGCGGAATTCCAATGGATACAAGATTTCGGACAGCATCAATCAGACAGATTGTACTACCATTGATAACTCCATCTTCGGTATAGCATCTTCCATCTTTTACGATACAGTTTCTTCCGTTCACCACATGCTCTCCGTCTCCTAATCCCGCAGCTGATCCACAGTCAGTAATCAAAATAATTTTATCCCGCCCTTTTAATCGATAAACCATTTGAATCATTTCTGGATGAACATGAAAAAAATCACAAATTAATTCTGCACTCAAATCACTGAACAAAATTCCGCCAACAGTTCCAGGCTCACGATGATTTATCCCCCGCATAGCATTAAAAGTATGGGTTCCACGCTTCGCCCCCAAATCTGCCGCATGCTTCGTTTCGTCCATCGTTGCATTGGTATGCCCAACGGATACGGAAACTCCATTTTTTGCCGCATAAACAATGGTTTCATCTGCACCTGGTATTTCCGGCGCCAGGGTAATTACCTTAATAAATTCTGGTTCACCATCCATATATCGTGCGAGCTCCGCCGCATCGGCATTTCTAATATTTTCCGGAAGATGTGCACCTTTATAAACTTCAGAAAAAAACGGTCCTTCCAGATGTACGCCCAACAGGGTTGCACATCCTTGTTGTTTTCTTTGTACTTCACGAAGATTCCGTACTGCATCCATCATCTTATTTTCCGGTGCAGCTGCTAATGTGGCTACAAGTGACGTTGTTCCATTTTGAGCATGATATTGGGAGATTTTTTCGAAAGTTCCATTATGAATAAATAGAAAATCTTCTCCGCCTCCTCCATGAATATGAGTGTCAATAAATCCAGGTACTACATAACAATCTGTCGCATCGATGTCACAGCCGCAAGTAACACCGATATCCTGAATCAAATCTCCCTCAATCGTCACATCAGTTTTTTCAAAGGAAAAATTACTGTTTAGTACATTTCCATTTTTAATAACCATTTTCTTTTTCACTATCCTTCCTATTCCTTGATGATAAGTTTTCCATCCTCCACATAGGCATACTCACCCTTTTCAGCAAGACAGATGTTTTTTCCATCACAGGCAAGAATCGACTTAGGTGAAATAAATTTATCAATCCTTCCAATGGGTGCAAATCCATCTCTAACAGGAACTATGATATACAGTTTGAATTGGTCAACATCATCAAGAGTAAGTTCAAAACTCTCGTTTCGCTTCAAAATTTTTAATTCTCGGCTAAAATGCTCATAAACCGCAAATTCCTCTCCACAAAGTCCATCAACCTCTGCCGGCGAAACAGTTCCTGATACGGGATTGCCTTTTGCGTCAATATTAAGAACCGCCATAACACCACTGCCATTTGCCATATTTTGAAGTTTGAAAATCTTTCCTGATTCTGCAGGATTGATAGTAACACAATCCATCGTCGGCATTGCCGGTCTATCACAGCGAAGAATTCTTCCATCCTCAAAGCAAAGAGGTTTTAATACATCCGCCCGGCTTCTTTCCAGTTTATCGCTGACATAGATGGGACCACCGCTAACAGCACGAAGAAGACTATTTTTCACCGCCTGCCCATCATCGGTCCACCACATATCCCAATCACAGTAATAAAACTGTCCTTGGATCAAACAATTGTAGGCACTTTGAATAGTGTTTTCGGAGAACCATTCGCTGTTTTCCGGTTGGAAGTCAGAACTACACCGAGAAATAGGACTGACAGTTCTGTTCCACATATCCTCATTTGCCATTCCCATACAATTGATCATGGCATTATCAAAATGCTGTCCTACCGATGCTTCCATTCCGTTGTGAAAACTTCTGGATACTTCCCCTACCGGAGCCAAACCGCGATAGAATCTCCGGGTCATACTCTGGTTGTCAATCTTAACAAACTCTGCTCCGGCTTCTCTTAAATAATCATGGAACGCGTTGTAAAACTTGTATGCCTTATCTTGTTCATAACTATGAATATATCTACCGTCCTTGGTTTCAATCAAGGTATCTTTATGATTTTTGTAGATATCTCCCTCCGGGTCGATACCCATCCAGTATCCTGTCGTTGGATGCCACATACCGACCTTGATACCATAGTCATTTATTTTATCGATACATCCCTTGAGTCCATTGGGGAACCTTCTGGGGTCTGCCCCAAAGGAATAGAGCTTAGAGGAATGCATAAGATTAAACATAGCTGCTCCATCTTGATAGTTCATGTCATAAAAATCATGAACCTCTGCCCACATATCATCCAGAATCGCCCACTTTACCGGGATACCTTTGTCCTTGAACTCTTGACACTTTTCAACAAGATCATCTTCATTTACACGGA
>JAZRCD010000187.1:0-1603 GCA_045635425.1 Ructibacterium sp.
AAAGGCTGTGAGCGTATGGCAATGAAAGCGACCGGAATTGCGAGAAATGTTGACGAATTGGGTAGATTGGTTTTGCCCAAGGAACTGCGGAACACCATGCAGATCCAACCGGGAGATCCTTTGGAAATCTACGTGGAAGAAGATCGCATTATCCTGACCAAGTATCAGCCCACCTGTGTTTTCTGCGGAAACAGTGATGAACTTGTGGATTTTGGAGATAAAAAAGTATGCAAGACTTGCATGGAAGCCATGAAGAATCAATTGGAAGAAAACTAAGAAAAAGACTTCGCGATTGCGAAGTCTTTTTTTATAACAGCCAATTTGTCACCAAAATCGAAAGAAGAATTCCGGTAATATCGGCGGACAAGGCGGCGGTTAAGGTATGGCGGGTGTTTTTGATGCCTACCGCGCCAAAGTAAACGGCAACGGTGTAAAAGGTGGTTTCGGTGGAACCCATCATGACCGAGGCAATGTTGCCGGCAGGGGAGTCAGGGCCGAGAGTTCGAAAAATGTCGGTGACAATGGCAGTAGAGGCGCTTCCGGAAATAGGTCGCAGAAGAGCGAGCGGCAGAACCTGAGGGGGAAGATGCAGGGCTTGTAATATGGGGTCAAGCAGGGTGGCAAGCAATTCCAAAGCTCCGCTTGCACGAAACATATGAATGGCAACCATCAACCCGATCAATGGAGGGATGATACCCACCATGCTCTGGAGTCCGTCCTTGGCACCTTCCACAAAACAATCATAGACACCAACTCTGCGAAACAGACCAAGACTCACAAAAAGAGCAATCATCAAGGGAACAGAAAAAACAGAAATATAGGTCAAAGGGTGGTTCTCCTTTCCATGAATTTGGCTATGGTAACGCCTACCGCCAGAGCACAGATGCTCACCAACCATACAGGTACAATCACATTGCCGGGAGCAGATGAGCCATAAGCCTGTCGCAAGGAAATTAAGGTGGTGGGAAGAAGTTGAATGGAAGCGGTGTTGATAACAACCAACATGCACATGGCGTTGGAGGGAACAGAGCGGTTATGGTTCTCCCTTGCCAGATCCTGCATAGCCTTGATGCCCAGAGGAGTTGCGGCATTGCCCATTCCCAAAAGGTTGGCAACCATATTCATTACAATACTCCCCTTGGCAGGGGAGTTTTCGTTTAACTGAGGGAATAAAAATAGCAAAAGAGGGCGAAGAAGTTTCCCTAAAAAAGTGATCAATCCGGCACGTTCACCGATTTTGGTCAGGCCGGACCAAAGACACAGAATGCCCAAGAGTGAGAAGCAGGTTTCCACACCGCTTCCGGCACCGGTAACGGCTGCGGCTGCGGTTTGTTCTAATTGTCCCGTAAAGACGGAAACCACTAAGGAACATAAAATCATGCCTCCCCAAATCATATTCAACATAAAGGACACCTCCTGACCTTTCATTTTTATGCACAAATAAGGGAAAATAACCCGTTTTTAGAAGAAATAATACTTGAATTTCTTGCATTTATGTTGTATAATAATTGAAAATGGTTTTTTATACGCATTTTGCGAATGAAAATAAGTGCAAAGGAAGGTAACACAAAATGAAAAATACCGAAAAAACAATGGACAAAAT
>JAZRCD010000188.1:0-3945 GCA_045635425.1 Ructibacterium sp.
TTGTGTGTGACCACTGGGAAAGGAATATCCCGTTGCATTTTCCATAGCCGCCGGTACAGGCTTTACTTCAGGGTTTCGTATCCACGGTCTCTGGATACAGAAAATGTTTTTCACCGTTTGATTTATCATAGTTCCAACGCTAAGATTCAACGCAAGTTTTATAGCCACCTCTTTGGCAAAACACCAGTACAAAACAGCCACAAAAAGATAGATAATGGGACTGGTAACAATTTCGGTTATGTATGATAGAATCACATTTACCGTATCATTGCGTATCCCTTGTAACCACAATAGATAATTCACTTTACTCACACTCCCTTACTGCACATATCAAACGAAAGGCTTGCTCTGCCGTATCTCTTAGATTACCATAAGCAACGTCCGGTTTCATAGCTTCTTCTAAAGTAGAGATCCCACGTACAATTGGGAAAAATGCATCTACTCCCTCTTGGTTGCACAAGCACGCCTCCGGTGTTACTGCCCCTGCGAATGCCAATGTTGGAACAGCATACTTTTTCGCAATTTTTGCTACGCCGACAGGAACTTTTCCCATGACAGTTTGAGCATCCAACCTACCCTCGCCCGTAATAACATAATCCGCATTTTTTATATAATCTTCTAAATTAGTTTCTCTTAAAACGAGTTCTATGCCATTCTTTAATTCTCCACCTAAGAATGTTCTAAAAGCGAAACCGATTCCGCCTGCGGCACCTGCACCGGGATATGCAGGATTCACATCAGATGCCACCATCTCTGCAAGTTTAGCATAGTCAGCAAGCCATTCATCCATTTCTGAAATCATCTGCTCCGTTGCACCTTTTTGCGGTCCATACACGGCACTACACCCCATCTCACCGCACAAGGGATTGGTCACATCACAAGCCACATGGAATTGACACTCCAACACTTCTTTAAGAACGGAATTTGTCGTAATTTTGCGCAATTCTCCAAGACCTTTTCCACCAAGGGAAACCTGCTTTCCCTCTGCATCTAACATCCCGAAGCCTAATGCCTGTAACATGCCTATACCGCCGTCATTGGTGGCACTTCCGCCGATACCGATAATGAAATTTCTGCAACCACGACGGATAGCATCTAAAATCATTTCGCCAACACCGAACGTCGTGGTATTCATGGGATTTCTCTCATGGTCAGAAACAAGGGTAATCCCTGCCGCCGCAGACATTTCAATGACCGCTGTGGCTCCATCTACAATGCCATACGTAGCCTGAACAGGTGTTCCTAAAGGCCCTGTCACAAGAACCGCTATTCTTTCTCCCTGCATGCCTTCAATCAAGGCATCTACCGTCCCCTCACCGCCATCAGCAACTGGACGAACATGAGTGACAGCATCAGGAAAAACCTTCCGAATCCCTTCCGATACGGCCGAACCTGCTTCAAGAGATGTCAAACTCCCTTTAAAAGAGTCAATAGCAATTATAATTTCCATTTTGCTTCTCCTATTTTGTTACCATAACAGATACGCCGTCCGGAATCGCAGTTACAGTAATTTTCTCCTTGCCAAGCATCTTTTTTGCAATGCACAACGCATCAGCAATCGATTTGGCCGGAATCATATGCATTTTCTTGATTGTTTCATCATTCATCTCCGAAACATATATAACCTTAGCATGCATCAAAATACGCAACATAATCTGGGTTTGCCACTGATCAGGGACCGTTTCATGCCGACCCCTTCCCAAGAAAAGTTGCATGGTTTTATTTATGTCATCCTCATCTGCCAATTGGTGATAAAAATGATCGCCACCAACACCATCATTGGATCTGGCAAGCATAATGATAACACCATCTTTTTTTACGGTAGCCTCTGCTGCTGTCATTCCTTTTACTGCCTGATAGACATTCTGATCCAACGGATAACCTCCGTTTGTGGTAATTACCACATCTGCAGGAATCGCTTTTGCACCGCATAAGGATGCCAAAAAATCCGTTCCTTCTTTGTGGGCAGTTTCCACATTGCCGGCAACTGCATAAATAACTTCCTTCTCGCCATTGAGTACAACGTTTAAGATAAACTGAAGTTTTGCCTGTTTTGCCGCCCAAAGCATGTCTCTATGTATGGGATTATCTTCAAGAATTCCCGTTCTTGCGCATGCATCCGCAATAAACTCTGAGCAGTGATTTGCCAATACCGTACTTCTTCCTGCCACACCGGGAAGCACGCTCTTTCTCCCTCCGGAAAATCCTGCAAAGAAATGTGGTTCAATAAACCCTTCCGAGACAAGCAAATCTGCATCCAACGCAATGGTATTGATGTGACACTTACCACCGGATGGCAATGTTCCTATATCCCGAAGTTTTTCTGCTTCATCACAATCATGGATGTAAATTGTTTCCTTCTCAACAATTTCTGCTCCGAACTTATCTATCAGTTCGTCTTTCGTTGTTCCCCGATGACATCCGGTTGCAATCAAAATAGTGATCTCCGCATGAGGATTCCCTTTTCGAATCTCTCTCAGCATGGGAGGAATCATCAATTTGCTCGGCACAGGTCTTGTGTGGTCACTGGCAATGATAACAACTTTCTTCTTTCCCTTTGCCAGTTCACAAAGCGGCAACGAATCCACCGGATTCTTAAGTGCTTCCTCAATTAATTCAGCGGGAGCAAACTTAGGTTCATATTCTTCAATCGAAGATGTCAACACACCGGCAAGTTCCTCTTCTCCAAAAGAATGAGAAAGTTTTGTTTTACCATACGAAAACTGTACTTCCATGATAGTTCTCCTCCACTTATTTCAACTTGGCTCGATTTAAAATACCCATAATTCCCGGAATCAAGATTAATTGCAAAACAATACCGGGGATTGCATCAATAAAACCGCCTGTCAAAAATGCCTGAAAAGAAAACATCTTATCGCTTAACCCCAAAAGAATGGTTTTTGCAATTCCCCAGACAATACGGCCGGAAATCATAGCAACAATCAGGCTCAAATATACTGTTCCAACATTTTTCTTAGCACACATACCGTATATCAATCCAATTACTAACCCATATGTAGCAAGTTCAAACGCCATCCAAACCGCTGCAGGATAGATGGGCGGCATAGAGAAAAGGACACTACGAAGCAAAGGCAAAACAAATCCAACAACAACTCCATACCATGGTCCGCAAACTAACCCACAAAACATAACAGGAATATGCATCGGTAAAAGCGTATCCCCAATTTCTTTTATCTGCGCAGTAAAGAAAGGAAGTACCAATCCAATTGCCAAAAACATGGCAGAAAGAACTAATTTCTTTACATTGTATTCTTTCATTTTCGCACACCTCATCCATGTCATTATAGAGAAATTATACCATACATCATACACAAAAGCAATAGATTTACGACGTTTTTCAGCATTAAAATATCATTTGACTTTTAATATTTTTTAAGGTATAATATTTCTATATATTATGAATTGAGGTGTCATCATGCTCGACTTTGACTCGCTTTTGGTATATGCTGACGAACAAGAACATCGTGACGCACTTAGCATTTCCGAAAATCCATGTTGTTCCTGCTTCGCTGTGGCTGACGGCAAATCATCTCATTCCGTTGCCGAGCTGGTTATACAGACAATTCGAGACGATCTTCAACAACTTTCTGAAATCTCAACCGCTTCTCTCCCTCGTATTTTTCAACATACACAAGAAGAATTAAGTAATTTTCAGCAGGCTGATTTATCGCCGGGTCTTGCAACAACAGCGGTGCTTTTAACCGATGGTGCCATCGCATTATGGGGACACATTGGAGATTGCAGAATTTATCATCTGCAAGACAACCTTCTTTACGAAATTACACCGGACCATAGTGCATCTTATACCCGTTATGAAGCCGGACAACTTCGATATCCCAAAATTCGCACCGATCGATTACGGCAAGAACTAACCTGTGCTATGGGTATGGAACAAAACTTTTCACCTGCTTTTTCAACACCAAT
>JAZRCD010000189.1:0-17117 GCA_045635425.1 Ructibacterium sp.
GTCAGGAGGGACTTTGCTTTATTGCGGCAGAAACGGGAGCGGATATGCTCTTATCTGCCATTGTGGGATTTTCGGGGATGGTTCCCACCATGAAAGCCATTGAGGCAGGGATTGATATTGCCCTTGCCAATAAGGAAACGCTGGTGACCGCAGGACCTATCTTTATGGATGCGGTAGCAAAACATCAGGTCCGCCTTCTGCCGGTAGATAGCGAACATAGTGCTATCTTTCAGAGTTTGCAAGGAGGAAAGCGGAAAGAACTTTCCAAAATTCTTCTCACAGCATCGGGTGGCCCTTTCTACGGAAAGACACGAGATGAACTGGAGAAGGTTACCCTTGCTCAGGCCTTGAAACATCCCAACTGGAGTATGGGCGCCAAGATTACCATTGATAGTGCAACTTTGATGAATAAAGGTCTGGAAGTGATTGAGGCAAAGTGGCTTTTTGATGTGGCCATTGATGATGTGGAAGTGGTGGTGCAACGAGAGAGTATCATCCATTCTATGGTGGAATTCTGTGACCATAGCGTGATTGCGCAACTGGGGCTTCCATCCATGAAACATCCCATCCAGTATGCCTTTACCTATCCGGATCGGCTCCCTGCTAAGGGAGAACGTATTTCCTTCGGAGATTTGGGCAAACTTTCTTTTGGAAAACCGGACGAGGAGACTTTCCGTTGTCTTGCCCTTGCCAAGGAAGCAGGACGGATGGAGGGGATTATGCCCACCATCATGAACGCCGCCAACGAGGTGGCTGTAGGTGCATTCCTGCAGGAGAAAATAGGATTTTTGGAGATTGCGGATTTTGTGGAAAAGACGATGGGGCAGTTCTGCAATATAGAAAACCCCACCATTGAGGATTTGCTTGACGCAGACCGCATTGTGAGAGAAAGAGGAATTTAGGAGGTATCAGAGAAATGAGTATGCTGCTTACCATTGTTGCGGCGATTCTGATTTTTTCTGTGATTATTTTTGTACACGAGTTCGGGCATTTTATTGCTGCTCGAATCTTTGGCGTGACCGTGCATGAATTTGCCATTGGAATGGGTCCTGCTCTTTGGAAGAAACAGGGAAAAAGAGAGACCGTATATTCCATTCGTGCCATTCCTATGGGCGGATTCTGTCAGTTGGAAGGAGAGGACGAGGAAAGCGATAGCCCCGGTGCCTTCAATAACAAAAAACCTGTTCCGCGGATGATTATTCTGGCGGCAGGGGTTGTGATGAACCTTCTGCTTGGGTTTGTTCTGGTGCTGGGATTGATTACCACCGGTGCGGTAGTCAATGACGGGATGACATCTACCATTGTGGCGCAGGTGGATCCCGAGTCCTCGGCGGCAAGTTTTTTGGAGCCGGGCGACCAAATTGTGGCAGTAAACGGAAAGCGGATTCATATTCAACGGGATTTGAGCTTTGAACTCACCCAAAATGGTATGAATGAGGCAACCCTGACTGTCAAGCGAGACGGAGAGGAGTTTACCCGTTCCTTTATGCCCATGGAAATCACCTATGAGGATGGAACCAAAGGTTATCTTGTAGGATTTCAGATTGCTATCCAACCGGTGACGGTGTGGGGCGTCCTGAAAGAATCCTTCTTCCAGACGGTATGGATGGGAAAATTGGTCTTTGTATCTTTGGGAATGCTTCTGTCCGGTCAGGCCGGCGTTCAGGATATGTCAGGACCGGTAGGTGTGGTCAGTGCCATGAACACGGTGGCACAAAGCGGTATCTTGCCACTTCTGTACTTTGCGGCATTTTTGGCTGTAAACATCGGGTTGATGAATCTCTTGCCCCTTCCCGCTCTGGACGGAGGCAGAATTATCTTTGTTCTGATTGAACTGATTTTCCGAAAGCCCGTGCCAAGAGACAAAGAGGGATGGGTACACTTTGTCGGCTTTGCCTTGTTGATTTTATTGATGATATATGTGACGTGGAATGATATTGTCAGGATATTTGTGAAATAAAAAGAACCGAGCATTGCTCGGTTCTTTTTTATTTCATCTCAACAATGGTAACCCCGTGGTCGCCTTCGCCATAATTTCCAAGGCGGAAGGATTTCACCTGTGGGTGTTTCCGTAGCATTTGCTGGATACCGCTTCGGAGTGTTCCGGTACCCTTGCCGTGAATAATGCTGACCAAATTCAGTCCTGCCATACTGGCTTCGTCTAAGAACTTGTCGGCCTCCAGAAGTGCCTCCTCCAAAAGCATACCGCGCAAGTCCACCTCGGTTTTTACCGAACTGCTGCGGAGATTGCTTTCTTTCTTCCGAGGCGGTGTGTAAGATCGCTTATCAGTGTTTTGTGCCTCTTCCAGTAAGGTAAGGTTCTCCACCCGACTGTTTACCTTCATAATCCCCACCTGAACGGTGACCGTGTTATCCTTTTCGTTGATGGAAAGAATACTTCCCTGATCACCCAGATCGTTCAAAAGAACGGTGGCGCCAAGACGAAGACTGCGAATGTTCACAGAGGAAGATTTCACCGCAGGCGCTTTGGCCTTGGGGGACTTGTTCTTCTTTTTCTTCAGACCAAGTTCCTTTTTCAGTTCCTCCATCACACGGAGGGTTTCTTTCTCGTCCTTGGCCTTTCGGGCGGCTTTTACTTCGTCTAAGAGGGCGTCGGTTTCGGCTTGCGCACGTTCGATAATCTTATCCGCTTTCTCCCGTGCCCGATCATAGATTTTATCTTTCTGCTTTTCAATCTTCTCCCGTTCTCGTTCCAGTTCCTTTTTCAGAGCCTCAATCTCTTTTCGCATCTCCTCGGATTCCAAAGATGCCTGTTCGGTGGTGCGGCGGTTTTTCTCGATGCTGGTCAGCACATCCTCAAAGCGGATGCTTTCTTCCGAGAGACGTTCCTTTGCCCGTTCAATGATATGGGAGGAAAGTCCCAATCGGGAGGAGATGGCAAAAGCGTTACTCTTTCCCGGAACCCCAATCAAAAGCCGATAGGTGGGGCTTAAGGTTTCCACATCGAATTCACAAGAGGCGTTCTCCACTCCCTCGGTGGAGAGAGCATAGAGTTTCAGTTCACTATAGTGGGTGGTGGCAAGGGTCTTAGCCCCGGCAAGACGGATATTCTCCAGAATGGAAATGGCAAGAGCCGCACCCTCTACGGGGTCGGTTCCCGAACAAAGTTCGTCAAAAAGAACCAGAGAATTGTGGTTTACCTTCTCTAAAATCCGCACAATATTGGTCATGTGAGAGGAGAAAGTGGACAGACTCTGCTCAATACTTTGTTCATCACCGATATCTGCAAAAATTCCGTCAAAGACGGGAAGAACACTGTCCTCGGCGGCCGGGATATGAAGGCCTGCTTGCGCCATCAGGCAGAAGAGACCCACCGTTTTCAAAACCACGGTCTTACCACCGGTGTTGGGACCGGTGACGATTAAGGAATCAAATTCATCCCCAATCCAGATGTCGGTGGGAACAATTTTTTTCGCGTCAATCAAGGGATGACGACCCTTTTTGATGTTGATGTGTCCCTCTCGGTTCAGGACAGGACAGGTTGCTTTCATCTCCAAAGCAAGTTTCGCCTTGGAGAAAACAAAGTCCAGATGAATCAGGGTGTCGAAGTTATAATCCAGAAGTTCGGAGAGTTCTGCCGCTTGCCCCGATAACTCCATCAGAATCCGTTCAATTTCCGCCTTTTCTTTTAGCTCCAGTTCGTGGAGTTCGTTGTTGGCATTGACTACGGATTCCGGCTCAATAAAGACGGTTCCGCCCGATGCGGAAAAATCGTGGGCAATACCCCGCACATCACTGCGGTGTTCTGCCTTGACAGGTACCACATAACGGTTATTCCGCAGAGTAACAATGGGATCCTGCAGGAATTTCTGGTAGTGGGAGGAATGGATCATAGAATCAAGAGATGTCTTGATTTTGTTGGAGGTTGTTTTAATCTTTCTTCGGATTCCGGCAAGTTCGGGACTTGCTCCGTCCGCCATTTCCTCCTCCGAAAGGATGGCGCCAAAGATACGGTCTTCCATTCCTTTGTCGGGCGCCAGAGATTCAATGTAACCAAACAAAACTCCTGTCTGCTCTGCCGTCAAACTCTTTAAGGTTCGGGCGTTTTTCAGGATGCGGGCAAGGTTCAAAAGCTCTCCCATGTTAAGAGAACCACCCACCGCCAACCGCTTCAAGGGTTCCTTAATGGAGGAAATGGTCAAAAGTTCCGGTGTCCCATATTTTAAAATCAGGGTGACAGCGGCATCGGTCTCCTCCAAGGTCTGCTCCACAATCCGAAAGTCGGAGGAGGGCTCCAGTGCGGAAATCCGAACTCTGGTTTCCTCGTTCTTGGCGTGGGAGGTGAGCATATGGGTGATTTTATGATATTCTAATGTTTTTAAGGTTTTTTGTTCCATAGTATCAAGTCTCCTATGGGGTTATTATAACCGATTTTGATCGGGTTTGTCTACCCCCTTTCTTGACGGATTCTGTCTTGTGGGGGAAATTTCTATTCCCCTTTGTCCCATGTTTTGCATAGAATAAACTGACGGGGAATTTTTCTTGGAAAAATCCAAGAACCGGTTGAAAAATCAATAAAAATGTGATACAATTAAAAATTGAAGATTTGGAGGAAGTAAGATGGAACGATATTTGGACAACAGCGCCACCACCCGACCCTATGATGAGGTCGTGGAAACCGTGGCGCGTGTCATGAAAGAACAATACGGAAACCCGTCTTCTCTGCACCGACTGGGTATGGCGGCAGAGAAAGAAGTGAAGTTTGCCAAAGAGGCCATTGCAGAAACGCTGCATGCAACGCCTCAGGAGATTTACTTCACTTCCGGCGGAACAGAATCCAATAACCTTGCCATTCGTGGTGCTTGCAGTCTCAGTCGGGGCAGACAGATTATTACCACCCCCTTGGAGCATCCTGCCACCATGAACACCCTGAACACGCTCAAGCAAAAAGGATGGCGTGTAGATGTGATTCCGGTGGACAAGAATGGCGTGATTAAGCTTTCAGCTTTTGAGAACCTGATCACAGCAGAAACCGCCTTGGTTACTGCTATGTTGGTGAATAACGAAATCGGCTCGGTTCAGCCCATTGCACAGATGGCAAAGATTCTGAAAAAGAAGAACCCTCGCGCCCTTTTCCATGTGGATGCGGTGCAGGGATTCTGTAAAGTTCCTTGCGATGTGAAGGAATTGGGTGTGGATATGCTCAGTATCAGTGGTCATAAGATTCACGGTCCGAAAGGTATGGGTGTTCTGTACCTGAAAAAGGGAACACGGATTGCTCCCATTCTCTTTGGCGGTGGGCAGCAGGATAACCTTCGCCCCGGCACCGAGAATGTTCCGGGCATTGCGGGACTGGGTGTTGCGGCAAAACTCTGCCATGGGAATATGTCCCGTTCGGTACCCAAGATGGAGATGTTGCGGAAGCGATTGGAGGAGGGAATCCTGGAAAGAATCCCCAACGTGAAGATTAACACGCCCAAAGAGTGTGCCCCGCATATTCTGAATGTCTCTTTTGACGGAGTCCGTTCCGAGGTGGTGCTCCACTCTCTGGAAAACAGCGAGATTTATGTGTCCAGCGGTTCGGCGTGTTCCAGCCACAAAAAAGAACCAAGTTATGTATTGACATCTATCGGCACCCCTCGGAATTTGATTGACGGGAGTATCCGATTCAGTTTATCCGAGATGAACACCATGGAAGATATTGAAGTCACCTTGGAGGTGCTCACCGGAATAATTGGAAATTTACGGAAGTTGAAACTATAGTAGGGGCGGACGACTCTGTCCGCCCACCCATAAAAGTCAATAGGGACCGGTCTCCCGGAGATTCGTTTTGCGGGCTGTCTGGGACGCCAGTCCACACAAACAAAGGATATGTAAAATAATAAGATGACGCATTGTTGTCTTAAATTTAGAAAAGAGGATATAAGCATGAAAAAAAGATTAGGGTATATCATTTTTTCGATTATCATTGTTGCGTTGCTGGTATGTTGTGTCTATTTATACACGGTATATAAAGATAGCCAAGCTATCATATCCGAACTCAGAATAGAAAGTGACTTAATGAACAAGCAAATAATTGCCAGAAATCGTGTTATTGACAAGGAGCTAGAATTAAATATAGATAATCCTCTGTCGTTATCCAAAAACTTTGAGCAGGTTAAAACGAAGTATTGGGGAAAAGGAGTGGATAAAAAGATTCTTTCGGATGAAATGGCCAAAGAGATTATAGTGCCTTTGTACACCCCTGACGGACATTATTTTGGAGAAATCAGTTATCGTGCATTTAGTGCTATTCATTTTGATTATCTTCAGGAATACGAGAGCATTAATGATGATGAGTTGCAAATATTACATTCTTATATGAACTATATAGAACTTAATCCAGGTATGTCACTTGTTCAACACAACTAGACGACAATGGGATAAGCAATACATAAAAAAATAGGAGAATACCAATGAAAAAAGTGGATATTGTATTATTGAAGTATGGAGAAATCGCACTGAAAGGTTTGAACCGTCCCATGTTCGAGCAACGGCTTCTCAACAACCTGAAACGGGTATTGGAGCCGGTGGGAGAGTTCAAAATTCGCAAATCCCAGTCCATGATTTATGTGGAACCCATGGATGAGGGCATCGATATGGAAGAAGCCATCGGGCGGATGCAAAAAGTCTTTGGTATTGTTAACATCTGCCCGGCGGTTTCCTGCGATAAGGACATGGACAGCATTGCCAGAACCACCATTGAGTGCCTGAACGAAATGGATACCCAAGGAAAAACCTTCAAGGTAGAGGCAAAGCGTGAGGATAAGCAGTTCCCCTTAAACTCCCCCCAGATTTGTCAGCAGATGGGCGGAGCTATCTTGAAGAACGTAAAGGGTCTGTCTGTGGATGTTCACAACCCTGATATTCTGGTACAGATTGAGATTCGTCAAAAGGCGTACATCTTCACCCAAAAGATCAGCGGTGCCGGTGGTATGCCGGTGGGAACCAACGGCAGAGCAACCCTGCTCTTATCCGGCGGTATTGACAGCCCTGTTGCCGGCTGGATGATTGCCAAGCGTGGCGTTGGGTTGACGGCGGTGCATTTCCATAGCCACCCCTACACCTCCGACCGCGCTAAGGAAAAGGTAATTGACCTTGCCAAACTGGTTTCGGTTTACACGGGAAAAATTCGTCTCCACGTGGTACCCTTCACCGAGATTCAGCTTGCCATCATTGAGCAATGTCCCAAGAACTACCTGACTTTGATTATGCGTCGGATTATGATGCAAATTGCAGAAAAACTTGCCCAAAAGGATGGGGCAAGAGCCTTGATTACCGGTGAGAGTATCGGTCAGGTGGCGAGCCAGACCATGGAGAGTTTGGCGGTAACCGACAACGCAGTTTCCATGCCGGTGTTCCGTCCCTGTATCGGTATGGATAAGGAGGAGATAGTTGCCATCTCGAAAAAGATTGACACCTACGAAACCTCTATTCTCCCCTATGAAGATTGTTGTACCATTTTTGTGCCCAAGCACCCCAAGACCCGTCCCGAGATTGCGGAAATTGTCGAGGCTGAACAGGCACTTACCAACATAGACGAAATGATAGAGCGTGCTCTGGCAGAGGTAGAAACCATTATGGTGGAACCCTAAAGTCTGAAACGTCGTAAGGAGTTACTATGAACTTTGAGATTCTTTCGGTGGGAACCGAACTATTACTGGGGCAGATTGTAAATACCAACGCCCGTGACATCAGTCAAATGCTCAGCGAACTGGGCATGAATGTCTACTACACCACCGTGGTGGGGGACAACCCGGGTCGGTTAAAGGATGCCCTGAAAACTGCCGCAGGTCGTGCGGATGGTGTTATCCTGACCGGAGGCCTTGGCCCTACCAAGGACGATTTAACCAAGGAGACGGTGGCGGAGTTTTGCGGTCGCAAATGTATCATGCACGAGGAGAGCAAGCGTCGGCTGATAGAACGGTTCCAAAAAATGAACCGCCCCATGCCTGACAGCAACTGGAAGCAGGCAGAAATGCCCGAAGGTTGTATTGTTCTTGATAACGATAACGGTACCGCACCCGGTGCCATCATCGAACATGAGGGGAAGGTGTTTATCATGCTTCCCGGACCACCCCGTGAGATGGTGCCTATGCTTCGGGATAGGGTTCGGCCTTATTTAGAGCAGAAAGCCGATTGTGTGATTCATTCCAAAACTCTGAAGGTCTTTGGGGTGGGAGAATCGGCGGCTGAGGAACAGTTGAAGGAATTAATTGAAAAGCAGGAGAATCCCACCATTGCTCCCTATGCCAAAACCGGAGAGATGGAACTGCGCCTGACCGCCAAGGCAGGTTCGGTGGAAGAGGCAGAATCCATGTTGAAACCTCTGGAAGAGGATGTGCGGAAGATTCTGGGAGACTTTGTCTATGCCGAGGGTGAAAATGCCACACTGCAAGAGACGGTGGTGGAACTTCTGAGCCAAAAGAAGATGACGGTAGTAACTGCTGAGAGTTGCACCGGCGGACTGGTTGCCAAGAAGATTACCGACGTATCAGGGGCATCCCAAGTATTCCATTGCGGATTGGTCACCTACTCTAACGAGAAAAAGGAAGCTTTGCTGGGTGTTTCCCACGATACCCTTGTGAAGTTTGGTGCGGTATCGGAAGAAACCGCCTTAGAAATGAGCCGAGGCGCAAGAGAGAAAAGCGGTGCGGATATTGGCGTATCCATGACCGGAATTGCAGGTCCCGACGGAGGCACCCCCGAAAAGCCGGTGGGGCTTGTCTATATCAGTATTTCCGCCAAGGATTTTCATAAGGCGTATCGACTGCAGTTATCTGGAGATCGGGATATGGTGCGGGAACGGACATCCCTTTATGTACTGGATATGATTCGGCGATATCTGCTGGGCAGTTTGGGTGCCGATTATATTTGGTAATTGTTGAAAAAATGCTTGAAAATGTAGAAAATAGATGATATAATAAAAAAGATTTTGTAAATAAGAAAACTGAAACCCCGATGCGGGATTTTCATACAGGAGTACAGAGAGGAGCGATTTTGTGGCTAAGGAACTTTCAAAGACTTATGACCCGAAACAGGTAGAGGAACGGACCTATCAAAATTGGGTGGACAAGGGGTATTTCCACACCAAGGCAGATCCGGACAAGAAGCCTTTTACCATCGTAATTCCCCCTCCCAATGTAACCGGTCAGTTACATATGGGACATGCACTGGACGAGACATTCCAGGATATTTTGATTCGTGCCAAGAGAATGCAGGGCTATGCGGCTCTGTGGGTACCCGGCACCGACCACGCAGGTATTGCAACCCAGATTAAAGTAGAGGAAGAACTTCGTGTGAACGAGGGTCTTACCCGTTACGATCTGGGTCGTGAAGAATTCTTGAAGCGCGTATGGGCGTGGAAGGAAAAGTTCGGTGGCAGAATTATCAGCCAGCTCAAAAAGATTGGTTGTTCCTGCGACTGGGAGCGGGAGCGGTTCACCATGGACGAAGGTTGTAGCCGTGCCGTGAAGGAGGTTTTCGTTAACCTCTATAACAAAGGTTTGATTTATCAGGGTAATCGTATCATCAACTGGTGTCCCAGTTGTGCTACCGCCCTTTCCGATGCGGAAGTTGAGTATGCTGAGCAGGATGGTTTCTTCTGGCATATCAAGTATCCCATCAAGGATAGCGACGAATTCATCGAGATTGCAACCACCCGTCCCGAGACTCTGCTGGGCGATACCGCAGTTGCAGTCAACCCCAATGACGAGCGTTATACCCACTTGGTTGGCAAGATGTTGATTCTGCCTCTGGTTGGTCGTGAAATCCCTGTCATTGCCGATGATTATGTGGATATGGAGTTCGGTACCGGTTGCGTAAAGATTACCCCGGCACATGACCCCAACGACTTTGAGGTTGGTCTCCGTCACAATTTAGAGCAGATTAAGGTTCTCAACGACGATGCTACCATCAACCAGTATGGCGGTAAGTATCAGGGTATGGATCGTTACGAAGCAAGAAAAGCAATGGTTGAGGATCTGGAAAAAGAAGGTCTTCTGGTTAAGGTGGTTCCCCACAGCCATAACGTAGGTCAGTGTTATCGTTGCGGTACTACCGTAGAACCTATTACCTCCAAGCAGTGGTTTGTAAAGATGGAGCCTCTGGCAAAGCCGGCGGCAGAAGCGGTTGTAAACGGGGATACCAAGTTTGTTCCCGACCGATTCTCCAAGACCTACCTCCACTGGATGGAGAACGTTCATGATTGGTGTATTTCCCGTCAGCTTTGGTGGGGTCATCGTATTCCTGCTTACTACTGTCAGGATTGTGACGAAACCGTAGTTTCCAAAGAAGATGTAACCGTATGTCCCAAGTGTGGTGGCAAGATGAAGCAGGACGAGGACGTATTGGATACATGGTTCAGTTCGGCACTCTGGCCCTTCTCTACTCTTGGTTGGCCGGAAGAGACCGAAGATTTGAAGTACTTCTATCCTACCGATACCTTGGTTACCGGTTACGACATCATCTTCTTCTGGGTTGCCAGAATGATGTTCTCTGCCTTGGAGCATGTGGGTGAGGTTCCCTTCAAACATGTGTATATCCATGGCCTTGTTCGTGATTCTCAGGGTCGGAAGATGAGTAAGTCCTTGGGTAATGGTATTGATCCTCTGGAGATTATCGACCAGTATGGTGCTGATGCCCTGCGGTTTACTTTGGCATCCGGTAATTCCCCCGGTAACGATATGCGTTTCTACATCGAAAGAGTAGAGGCAAGCCGTAACTTTGCCAATAAGATCTGGAACGCATCCCGTTTCGTGCTCATGAACCTGAACATCGAGAAGTGCGAACTTCCCGATTACGATAAGCTGAAGTTGGAAGACAAGTGGATTCTCCACGCCTACAACGAACTGGTGAAGGAAGTAACCGACAACCTTGACAAGTACGAACTGGGTGTTGCAGTTTCCAAACTCTATGACTTTATCTGGGATAGCTTCTGTGACTGGTACATCGAACTGGTAAAACCCCGGTTCTTTGAAGAGGGCGAGAGCAACGAGACTGCACAGCAGGTACTCACCTATGTTCTCTCCAATACCTTGAAGTTGCTCCATCCCTTCATGCCTTTCATCACCGAGGAAATCTGGCAGGCACTTCCCCACGAGGGCGAGAGCATCATGATCTCCGACTTCCCGGTATACGATGCGAAACTTGCAAATGCTGAGGCAGAGGCTGAGATGCAGCTCATTATGGATTCCATCAAGGGTATTCGGAACATCCGCAACGAAATGAATGTTCCTCCCTCCAAGAAGTCCACACTATATATCGTAACCGAAAAGCCTGAAGTATTTGAAAAGGGTGTTGTATTCTACACCAAACTGGCATCTGCCGATGAGGTGAAGATTCAAAAAGACCGTGCCGGTATCCCCGAGAACGCAGTTTCCGTTCCGGCACCCGGTGCAGAATTGCTCCTGCCTCTGGATCAGTTGGTAGACAAGGAGAAAGAACTTGCCCGCCTGACCAAGGAAAAAGAGCGGTTAGAGAGTGAAATCAAGCGTGTTGAGGGTAAACTCAACAACAAGGGATTCACCGACAAAGCCCCCGCCGCAGTAGTAGAAGAGGAGCGGAAGAAGGGCGAGAGTTATAAGGCGATGCTGGAAACTGTATTAGAAAGTCTGGCTAAACTGTAAACAAAAAAGGACCTCGTTTGGGGTCCTTTTTTTGTTTCCCACAGGCGTGCTTGAAAATGTTTGACAGTCGTGCTTGAAAATCCGGCAATCTTTCTCCGTAGCAGCGGATTCCTTGGTCGGTTACGTACACCAAGTACGCGCCCTCCCAAGAAACCCTTGCTCCAAAGAAATCTCACCTAATTTTCTTCGCACTAATATACCGAAAATTGTAGGGGAGGGGCGTGCTCCTCCCGTCGCTTCAAAGAGAAATGACAGTCATGTACAAGGAGTACACTCCTGCCATACCGAATCTCGAAACGAACAAATCTCATCCAAATTTCTGCGCACTCACGAGAGGAAAAGGCGGCTCGGCAACCGCAGAAAATCTTAGCCGCAAACTTTGCTCGGCAATGGGTGGAGCGTCACCGCTCCTCTGCGCACTTAATTTGCGGTAAAGGCGGCTCGGCAACCGCAAAAAATCTTTACCACGAATAAAATCCGGCATTGGACGGAGGTGCACTCATGAGCGGAAAAGGCAAGAGAATCGAAAAATTTTCGACCGTTCTGATATTGCTTTTGACATTGTGGGTATGTATAATAAAATTAATAGATTCCGGTTCCAATGAGGGGTGCAAGCCGTAACAGAGGCTTTTGAAGGATAGAAGATTATTTCTGTATTTTACAAATTTTCTTTATTATACATTGTATCAAAAAAGGTGTTACAATATAATGGTTTATGAAATATTTCGACTCTTAATAATATACAAATTGTCGGGATGGCATATGGTAAATGTAACAGTAGACAGAAGTTAATATTTATGATACACTAAAAACCAACTTTGTAACAGTAAAACCCTTATGTTTTTGCTACATAAAGGGTAACCATAGATAAGGAGTGATCTTATGAAAGCAAAGCGTATTCTTGCAACGATTCTTTCTCTGATGATGGTGGCTACGGTGTTTGGCGGAATGGGTAATATCGTCTTTGCCGCAGGAACTCAGGTAGACGAGGCGTTGCAGGTAGAATCCTATGTCACCGCCGAGGGAAAACTCCCTTGGATTCCTGATTGGTGGACCGGATTTACCACCAATCGTCTGGTCTTTGACGAGAATTTTGACACCGAAAACGACCTGTCCAAGCTGGGCATCACAGTTCAGGGGGACATTCCCGGTTATGACTTCGGTGAGGTAGATTATGTGGCCGACGGTCTGACCATGATACCGAGTCCCACCAATCTGGCAGGCGCTTGGATTTGGAGAAACGGAAAGAATGCATGGGCGCCGTTAGAGGCAAACAATACCATGGTTCGCTTCCGTGCCAAGATGAAAGAGAACGGTGTTCTTGGTTTCCAGACACAGGTAGTGGGTGCCACTGGTAAAATTATGCTGGAAGTAAAGGCTTCCGCCTCGGCGTGGCTTGGTGCCGGTGGTTCGGCTACCATGACCGGTGCTTATGCCAATGGTATGGGAACCGGATGGATGGACTATCTGGTAACTTCCGATGGTGTTAACTATAGCTTGTATGCTAAGGAAGTAGACGCACCTTATTGGAAACTGGTAGGTACCTCCGGCGGATTTTACGGAACCGTTGCCAATAACGTGATTCAGCTCAACAGTAACACCACGGGAACTTATGTAAAATCTGTGGAAGTACTCAGCCCCAAAGGCTCTGAAAAAACCATTGACGAACAGAAAGCGGAGATTGCCGTTGCCATGGAACGTGCAAAGAACACCACCGTTTCCTACCAAGAGCATTCCGCATACAATCCCACCATCGAAAAGTATGCCCACATCAAGGCAATTACCTATGATGGATTTAATTACAAAGGTGAAAAGACCAAAATCTTTGCCTACATGGGCTTCCCCGAGGGTGCATCCAAGGATGCCAAAGTTCCGGCGGTTGTCCTGATTCACGGCGGTGGCGGTCACCCCTTCTTGGAGTGGGTACGCCTTTGGAATGAGCGTGGCTATGCGGCCATTGCCATGGAGACCACGGGGTACTT
Source organism: Ructibacterium sp. (assembly GCA_045635425.1). Classification (GTDB taxonomy): domain Bacteria; phylum Bacillota; class Clostridia; order Monoglobales; family Monoglobaceae; genus Ructibacterium. The sequence goes on from JAZRCD010000189.1 coordinate 13,610, forward strand.
CCCCACAGGTCCCAACGTAGGTGTCAGCGAGACGGCATCCGGAGATTATGCCTATGCCTTTGGAGACTTTGCCGAGGCGGGATATACTCTGGCGCCCACCTGTGGTAATCCCACAACCTACACCCCGGTAGAAAATCAATGGAACTATCACGCCCTGACCGGCATTATCTTGGGTAGCAACATTCTCCGTCAGGATGAGCGTGTGGACAGTTCCAAGATGGGTGTAACCGGTGTTTCTTGGGGCGGAACTTTGACTTCCCAGCTCATCGGTATTGACAATCGTTATGCTTTTGCCATTCCCGTTTATGGTACGGCGTATTTGAAGTTGCACCCCTTTGAGAATTACGGGAACGAGTATGTGCAGGAATTGTGGGCGGCAGAACAGAATCTGGACAATGCAACCATGCCCATCATGTGGTATGTGTGGAACGATGACGGAGCCTTCGGCATTCCCGGTTATATGGCATCCTATAACCATACAGCACCGCTCAACGATAAGACCATTCTGTTTATGCGGAATAATTGGGGTCATTCCCACGGAAACGTGTTTAGTCAGAGCGGCACCGAGAACCATAGTAAAGTTTTCGCAGATTGGGCCATTAACAACCGCGGTGGTTACCCCACCTTTACAAAGCAACCCGAGGGTAGAACCTTCGAGGCAAAGATTGACATTCCTCAGGATGTGACCGGAGAGATTAAGGCGACGGTCTATTACATTACCGAGCCCATGACCTACAGCGTTCATAACAAGTTCGGATACAGCACCCAGAACTATCTGGATCAGTGGTGGGAAAAGACCACCACCAACATCACTGTAGATCGTGCTACCGGCACAGTATCCGGCACTATTCCCAACGCGGCAAGGGGCTACTACATCAATCTGGAATTTAATGTTGATGGCGTAGATTGCGAATCTACCTCTGTCTACGTTGAAGTTCCCAAATCGGAGATAGAAGAGCCGGAGACACCTACACCGGATACCTCCGAGTCTGATCCCAATCCGGAACCGGGTGAACCCATCGTAGATGTAAACTCCTTTGCAACCGCCGAGGGAAGATTCTCCTGGATTCCTGAGTGGTGGGGAGAATTCACCTCCAATCGTCTGGTTTTTGACGAGAACTTTACCTCCAACTACAACCTGAGCGAACTGGGCGTTAGTACCCAAGATGATATTACAGGCTATGACTATGGCGATGTAGCCTATACCGAAGAGGGGCTGACAATGACCAAGAGTGCTCAGGATTTGCCCGGTGTTTGGTACTGGAGGCTGGTTAGAGGATGGCAACCTTTGGTGGCGAACCAAACTATGATTCGGTTCCGTGCGAAGCTGGACGACAAGAGCACATTAGGTTTCCAGACTCAGGTGCAGGGTGCTGCCGGCAAGATTATGATGAACATCAATGCATCTTCTCAGCCTTGGCTTGGTGCAGATAGCGGTGCATCTATGACTACCACTTATGCAGATGGTATGGGAACCTCATGGATGGATTATCTGGTGACCTCCGATGGAAGCAAATATAGTCTGTACGCTAAAACCACCAAAGCTACCACTTGGAATTTGGTGGGAACTTCCGGCGGATTCTGGGGAACCACCGCCAATAACGTGATTGAAATCAGCAGTAAGGGTGGAACCGTGGTGCAATCGGTAGAGGTGCTCTCTCCGAAGGATACCTATACTATGGAAGAAATCTACCCTGAACTTAGCAAGGGTCAGACTATGGTGGTGGCATCGGAAATCACCATGGACGAAACCTTTATGACCCGTTACGATGTGGAAGGGGAAAATCCCCAAAAGATTACCATCAGTGCAGGTGACGGGGTAACCTTCTCCAACGAGAATGGTCTCTCCATGGCAGGCGCATCCTCCATTCAATGGAAAAACACCTATGATAAATGGCGTGCTATGGAGCAGAGAACCAAACCGGTCCTTGTTCGTGCCAGGGTAGAGGATGGACAAAGTCTTAATATCCAGGGCGGGTACGCTTATGGTGTTGGTGGAAGCACCTATATTGAAGTTACGCCCACCAGCGTTTACATCTGTGGTGGTGTCAGCACCAACAATCGTGTGCCAACCCCCGGTGTTACCTATAAACCCGGTACCGGATGGGTGGAATACCTGATTGTTTCCAACCACGAAACCAATAACTACAGCCTTTATGCGCGGCGAATGGACGATAATACCGACAAGTGGACCCACGTTGCAACCACCGCCGAGTATTCCAAGAACAACCTGAACTACTTCCAGGTGTATGGTTCCGGTCATGTAAAAGCCATTCAGGTTCTGAATCCGGGAGTTTCCGAGAATCCGGATCCGGAACCGGAGCCAGATCCCGAGCCGGACCCCGAACCGGATGGGGAGGAGAGATATACAATGCACGAGATTTACCCTGACCTTTTGGCAGGGCAGGATATGGTGCCGACTTCCGGTTTTGAAATCAACGCTAACTTTATGAAGGATTTTGATGTAGAAGGCGCAAATGCGCAGAAGATTACCATTGTTCAGGGTAGGGGAACCTCCTTCTCCGATGCAAACGGTCTTTATCTTGGTGGTGAGGCGGCGATTCAATGGAAACACGGCTACGACAGATGGCGTGCCATGGAACAGAGAAAGAAGCCGGTATTGATCCGTGCCAAGGTAGGAACAGGACAACGACTCAATGTTCAGGCGGGATATGCTTATAATATCGGCGGAAGTACCTATATTGATATTTATCCTGAGGGTATTTACATCTGCGGTGGTGTCAGCACCAACAATCGTGTACCTACCCCCAACACCTACCAGCCGGGTACCGGATGGGTAGATTACCTGATTGTTTCCAACCACGAAGTTCATAACTACAGTTTGTATGCACGACGTGTCGGTGAGACCAAGTGGGTTCACGTGGCAACCACCGAAGAATTTTCCAAGAATAGCCTGAACTACCTTCAGGTATATGGCCAGGGTTATGTAAAATCCATCCATGTATTGAACCCTGCCACCTCGGAAAGTGCTATCGCGGACCAGAAGGCAGAGATTGCAGCAGGTATGACTCTTGCCAAAAATGAGGTGGTGGAATACACCGAGCATTCCGCTTACAACCCCACCATTGCCAAGTACTCCCATATTAAGGCAATCACTTACGATGGTGCAGAGTACAGCGATGGAAGAAAGACCAAGGTCTTCGCTTATGTGGGATTTCCTGAGGGCGCATCCAAAGACGCCAAGGTTCCTGCAGTTGTACTGATTCACGGTGGTGGCGGTCACGCATATCTTGAATGGGTACGTCTCTGGAACGAGCGTGGTTATGCGGCAATCGCTATGGAAACTACAGGATATTTCCCCTCGGCACCCAATGCCGGTGTGGATGAGGGAGCCGAAAACAGCGCCAACAACTATCAGTATGCCTTTGGCGATTTTGCCGAGACCGGCTATGCGCTGGCGCCTAAGTGTGGCAACCCCACCATCTATACTCCGGTGAAAGACCAATGGAACTACCATGCCCTTATCGGCATCATTAAGGCGGGAAAC
>JAZRCD010000190.1:0-3885 GCA_045635425.1 Ructibacterium sp.
TACATAATGGAGCTGAAGCCCAGTTCCAAAGCCTTGATACAGCAGTCATAAGACAGACCGTGGTCCAGATGAACTACCACCGGAACGGATGCCTTCTTTGCCATGGGAAGCAGGTAGTAAGAAACCTCTTCCAGAGGGCCGTAAGGAAGCAGAACTTCTGCGGTACCCATGATAACCGGAGAACGAGAACTTTCTGCCGCTGCGATGATACCACGAGCCAGTTCCAGATTTACTGCATTGAAAAGACCTACCGCATATTTACCATGTTTCGCGGGTCTTAATACGTCGTTTAAATTTGCTAACATAATTGATTTCCTCCTCTGTCACTACTTGGACAATTTTGATTTGAATATTTCGTACGCCTTCTGCCATGCCTCACAATCCTGAGGATCATATTGCTTGGTGTCAAACGAATTTTTGATAATCTGTCTTGCTTCTTTCAGATCCTTGATTTCACCGATTGCCATCATCTGTACTGCGATGTTACCAAGTGCGGTTGCCTCGATGGGACCTGCATATACCTTAACACCACAAGCGTTTGCCGCCATCTGGCAGAGCAGGGGGTCTTTGGTACCGCCGCCTACGATGTTAATGCTTTCGAAGTTCTTACCGCTGATCTTCTTCAGGTTCAGGAAGGAGTGATAATACTTCAGTGCCAAACTCTCGTAGATACACCGAACAATTTCACCCACGGTCTGGGGAACGTACTGACCGGTTTCTTCACAATACTTCTGAATCCGCTTGGGGATATCACCGGGCTTACCGAATTCGGGATAGTCCGGATCGATGAAGCACCGGAAGGGCTTGCTTGCAAGTGCCGCTTTCTCCAAATCGTTGAAGGAGAAGTCGTTACCCTGACGGTTCCATGTCCGTCTGGATTCCTGAATCAGCCACAGACCCATAATGTTGGTCAAGAACCGAATCTTACCACCATAGCCACCTTCGTTGGTGTAGGAGGAATCATAAGACTCCTGAGAGATACAGGGGTCATTCAGTTCGGTACCGAACAAGGACCATGTTCCGCAACTGATATAAACAAAGTCATCTACCTCGGTGGGAACTGCCACAACTGCAGATGCAGTATCGTGACAACCAACCGCAATCACATCAACGGGCTCTAAGCCGAGTTCTTCACAGATATCCTCGGTGAGCTGACCCAACTTGGTGCCGGGCATTACGATATCACAAAGGAGATCCTTGTTGATGCCAACCTTCTCTAACAGTTCATAATCCCAATCTCTGGTGTAGGGGTTAATCATCTGGGAGGTAGAAGCGATGGTGTACTCATTCTTCTTCTCTCCGGTTAAGAAGTAACCCAGCAGGTCGGGCATAAAGAGCATAGACGCGGAACGATCCACATCCGCCTTTTTATACTTCGCCATATAGTACATCTGGAAGAGTGTGTTGAAGTTGATAATCTGAATACCGGTCCGCTTATAAACCTCATCGGCACAGACGGTCTCAAACAACTCCTCAGGAATGTTATCGGTTCTTGCGTCCCGATACATAACCGGATTTCCAACCAGATTACCCTCGGGGTCGATCAGACCAAAGTCAACACCCCAAGTATCAATACCGATGCTGTCAAATCCGCCCTCTAACTTTGCATTGGTGATACCCTGCTTAATCTGATCAAACAGATAAAGAACATCCCAGTATAAAGTCGAGCGAACCTTAACACCATTATTGGGGAAGCGATGTACTTCCTTCAATTCGATTTTTCCGCCGTCCAGCGTGGCAAGGATACCACGACCGGATGATGCGCCCAAATCAAAAGCCAGAACTCGTTTCATAGAAAATTCCCACCTTTGTTTCATTTCTTATGCCTGAATTACTTCCACATCGTTCTCTGCCATAATCACCATCAGTTCTTCATCGAACTGTGCATCGGTGATCAGGTATTCGATGTTATCAAACGCCGTCAACTTCATGTATCCCACTCTGCCTACCTTGGACTTGTCGCACAGGTAGTAATGGGTGCTGGAGTTGGCAATCATTCTCTGCTTGATGTAGCATTCCTGCTCGTTCCCCTCTAAGATACCGGTGGAATTGCCGATTCCCTTACTGGAGAAAAACATCTTGTCCGCAAAGTAATTCTCGGTAATATAGTTCTCGGCGGTGGCGCCAACCAAGGATTGGTTGTTGCTGACCACTCCGCCTACCGCAATGGCTTTGATGCCTTCCACCCCTGCCAGTTCGTTGATCACACGAATGGAGTTGGTGATTACGGTAATATTTTTCATGTTCTTGATTTCCTTCGCCATGTAGAAGGTGGTGGTGGATGCATCCAGAAAGACGCTGTCACCTGAGGCAATATACTGCACCGCCTTATGGGCAATGGCTTGCTTTGCCTCCACGTTCAGACCCTTTCTCTTTTCCAGAGAAAGTTCGTAACTTCCCTCGTCCATGGGAATGGCTCCGCCATGGGTTCGACGAAGCATCTCTTTTGCTTCTAATTTTTCCAGATCCCGTCGTACTGTCTCGTCGGTAACACCCAGTTCGCAACTGAGTTTACTAACCATGACAGCGCCCTCGATGTTCAGTAATTCTAAAATCTTTTTTTGCCTTTCAAGTGCAAGCATTTCGCTCCTCCGTTTTCTGAATAGTTAGAGCAACTATTTTGTGATAATATGTACCACATCTCCGTTCTTCAATCCGGAAGAGTTGGCATCGTCGGTATCAATGTGCATTTCCACATTGAAGTCATCCCGAACACGAATCTGTACGTCATAGAACTTGGTGGGTTTTACCCCATCAATCACAACGTCCACATAATCATTATCCTTCAAGTTAAGGCCTTCTGCAAACTCAGGGGTCAGGTGGATATGGCGGTTGGCAATAATCACGCCTTCCTTCAGGTAGATACTACCCTTGGGACCTACCACAACAATCTTTTCAGAACCCTTGATTTCACCGGAAGGACGAACGGGAGGGCTTACCTTCAACACAAAGGTATCGGTTCTGGAAATCTCCACCTGGGTGTTCTTCCGAACCGGGCCCAAAATCCGTACATTCTCAATAGACTTCAAGGAAGGTCCAACCAGAGTTACCACCTCGTTGGAGGCATACTCTCTGCCCATGAGCACCTTCTTCTTGGTCAGCTCATAACCCTTGCCGAAGAGGATATCCAAATCCTCACGGGAGAGGTGAATGTGTCTTTGGGAAACGCCAACCTTGACATAATCGTCTTTGGCATCCTCATTTCCGCCTACTGTCACATTCATTTCCTGTACAACTTTTCTTACTGCATCTTCGATGATGTTTAACTCATTCATAGAAATTCCCCTTTCAGGAATTAGTCTTCATAGTCAAAGAACTTCATAATCTCGCCATGGGGGTTTGCAATGACTGCATTACCGTGAATCTTGCCAAGAGGCGCTGCCGCTTCCACACCGGCTTCCACCGCTGCCTTTACTGCAGATACCTTACCCTTTACAATCAAGGTAACCAAACGACCACCCAGACGTTTCTCGGAGTGAATCAGGCTTACGTCTGCCGCCTTTACCATAGCGTCCAAACCGGTAATGGATGCAACCAGACCCGATACCTCCAAAAGACCGATGGAGAAGTCCACATCAGGAGCCTCCACGTCGGTGCCATAAAAACTCTTAGGGAGTTTTTTGTTATACTTATCCTTATTCATGTCCAGAAGATATGCCATCTTCTCCATGTCCTGACCGGGACGGGAAATTACCCAGTCTGCAATGTACATGCCCTCATCCTTGGCATAGGCAGTACCTGCCTCGATGGCAGCCTTGACAGAGGCGTTGTCGCCTTCTACCTTAAGCTGCATTACCAAAGGTGCGGGAACATCTTCACTACCCGGTCTGGTTCTGTCAAAAGCGATGACCTTAACGTCTGCCGCCTTTGCCGCAATATCTGCGG
>JAZRCD010000191.1:0-4297 GCA_045635425.1 Ructibacterium sp.
CTCTCTTACAATTCCATTAAAATCGCACCCCAGGTCAGGCCACCGCCCATACTGGATAGTACAATCAAATCACCTTTCTCTGCACGGTTCTGCTCCACTGCCTCACAAAGAGCAATGGGAACACAAGCCGCTGACATATTACCATATTTATCCACATTGACAAATACTTGTTCCTCGGTAAATCCAAGACGCTTTCTTGCCCCTTCAATAATTCGCATATTTGCCTGATGGGGAACCAAAAGTTTTATATCATCCAACGTCTTTCCTGCATCTTCTACAACCTTTTGTGACGAATTTGCCATTACTCTGACTGCAAATTTGAAAACAACACTTCCATCCATCCAAATGGTTCTGTCATTTCCAAAAGGACGACGCTCTTTATCCTCCGGCGTCACACGAATTCCGGGGAGGGTCAAACAATCACCGTTCATGCCATCACTTGCCAGAGTATAACTCAAAATACCCGTTTCTTCCTCGGTAGCAGACAAAATTGCCGCTCCGGCACCGTCTCCAAACAAGACACAAGTCTTTCTATCCTGATACTCGGTCACCTTGGACAAGGTATCACTTCCGATTACCAAAATGTTTTTATAAACACCGTTTTCAATGAACTGAGCCGCCGTAACCATAGCAAAGATAAAACCGGAGCAAGCGGCATTCACGTCAAAAGCTGCCGCATTCACAGCGCCAATTCCCTTTTGCACAAGACACGATGCAGAAGGCGTATACATATCGGGAGAAACACCGGAATAGATAATCAAATCCAGTTCCTCCGCTTGCATTCCTGCATTTTTTAATGCATTTTCGGATGCACGAATCGCCAAATCGGAGGCAAAGGTATTCTCGTCAGTAATACGACGCTCCTTAATGCCTACTCTTTTCAAAATCCATTCATCACTGGTCTCTACCATCGTTTCCAATTCTGCATTGGTCAAAACCTTCTCCGGAAGATATTTCCCAACACCTGCTAATTTTGCATGAAATTTACTCATCCGCTTCACCTTTCTGAGCGTCTAACCCATACTCTGCAATATTTTCTGCAATAGAATCTACCACCCGTTCTTCCACAACCTTAATTGCTTGACGAATGGCATGAAACACCGCCTTACCGTTCGAACTTCCGTGCGCCTTAATTACAGGTCTTGTAACGCCCAAAACCGGAGCACCACCGTACTCTGTGTAGTCCATACTTTTCTTAAATTCCAGAATTCCTTTTCGAACCATCAATGCCGCCATCTTACTGATAGCATTTTTCATGAAGACTTTTTTCACCATACCGGCAAGACCAAGGCCCATTCCTTCCATCAATTTAAGAATAATATTTCCTGTAAAACCGTCACATACAACCACGTCTGCCTCACCAAAGGGAATATCTCTTCCTTCAATATATCCTTCATATCGAATCGGAATCTCCTTCAGCAACGCATTGGTTTCTGTCATCAAAGCGGGTCCTTTATTTTCTTCTGCGCCAATGTTAACCACTTTAACACGCGGTTCTGCAACACCAATAACCGCTTTCATGTAGATTGATCCCATAATGGCAAACTGCTTTAAAAATGCCGGGGTGCAATCAGAGTTAGCACCGGCGTCAACCAACAAAAAACATCCTCCGTTGGTAGTGGGCATAACCGGCGTCAATGCCGCACGACGAACACCTTTGATACGCTTTAAAAACAGGGTAGCACCTGCAATCAATGCACCGGTATTACCTGCACTGACAACCGCATCTCCCGCTCCGTCTTTCAGCATCGTAAGTGCCACGCGCATAGACGTTTCTTTTCTTTTAATAGCAACAACGGGATCTTCATCACCGCCAATCATATCATCTACATGAACGACTTCGATGGCGTCTCCGCAATACCCAAGTTCTTGTATTTCTTTTTGAATGGCAGTTTCTTTTCCTACTAAGGTAATAGACACGCCTAACTCTTGAACAGCATGAACGCAACCTTCCACAATAGCTTTTGGAGCATGATCGCCACCCATGGCATCTACAATTATTTTCATTATGATTCAATCCCTTTACTTAAATTGTATCAACTTACGATTTTTCCATATATAATCAAATCCGGAATAGATGGTAAGCGCTACAGCCACAATTGTCATAACCAATGTCAATCCATCCATATAAACCGAAAGCATTGGCAGGTGCCATTTGGCAACCTCAAATACCATCACAGAAATCACAAGAACAAACTGAGATACCGTCTTTGCTTTTCCCCACATACTTGCAGCAATTACCTGATTTTCACCAAGGGCAATCAATCGAATTCCGGTTACAATCAATTCCCGTGCTAAAATTACCATTACAACTCCTGCAGTGATATAAGGCATTCCCTTTTCTACAAAGGCAATCAAAGCTGACATCATCAGGATCTTATCCGCCAATGGATCCATCAGCTTACCAAAGGTAGTAACCTGATTATTTTTTCTTGCAAGATAACCATCCAATTGATCCGTCAAAGATGCGAGTATAAACACAATCAGCGCCGCATATACACCGAGCTGTCCGCAAGACAGATACAAAATCATATAAACCGGAATCAAAATTACACGCAAAAGCGTTAATTTGTTGGGTGTATTCATTGTTATCCCCCTATTCTATACCATTGTTCCAAACAGGTCGTATTCTAACGCCTGCTCAATTTTCACATCTACAAAAGAACCCTCTTCCAAAACAGCATTTGCCTTAAAGAAAACCTTTCCGTCAATCTCAATAGAATCTCCATAGGTTCTTCCGTAATAACTTTTAATGATCTCATCTCGTCCTTCTACCAGCACCTTAACCGTATCGCCAATTCGAGAATCGTTATAATTCTGTGAAATTTCTGACTGAATCAACATCAGATTTTCCTGACGACGAAGTTTTTCCTCCTCGTCCACCTGATTCTTCAACCGATAGGCCGGAGTGTCCTCTTCTCTGGAATATGCGAAAACTCCAAGACGTTCAAACTTCATTTCCTCTACAAAATCGCGAAGTTCCAAAAACTCTTCTTCCGTCTCTCCGGGGAATCCTGCAATCAAAGACGTACGAATTACCGCATCGGGAATCGCCTTTCTGATTTTTTCAAGCAACCCTACAATTTCCGCCTTATTGGTACGACGCGCCATTCGTTTCAAGATTCGGTCATTACAATGCTGTATGGGAATATCAAAATAGTTACAGAGTTTAGGTTCATCCAAAAAGGTCTGAATCAATTCATCAGTAACCAATTCCGGATAGCAATAATGTACTCTAACCCACTCTATACCCGAAATACCACAAAGAGACTTTAACAGTTCAGGCAAGCGATAGGCACCATACAAATCCATGCCATACCGAGTGGTGTCCTGAGCAATAACAACCAGTTCCTTGACACCATCCTTTGCCATGGATTCTGCCTCAGCAAGAATATCCTCCATGGTTCGACTGCGATACTTTCCGCGTATAGACGGAATCACACAATAGGTGCAATGGTTGTCGCATCCCTCAGCAATCTTCAAATACGCCGTATAAGGCGGAGTGGTACGAAGTCTGGGAAGATTCTCACAAAGCACAACCTCTTCACTACAGAAAAGATTTTCTTCCTCATCCCCACCCAATTGTTCAAGAACAGATACAATATTCTGATACTCATTGGTACCGATAACTGCATCCACCTCAGGAATCTCCCGAAGCACTTGTTCTTTGTATCTTTGCGCAAGACAACCGGTTACCACCAAATACTTACACGTTCCGGATTCCTTATATTGTGCAAGTTCCAAAATACATTCAATGGACTCCATCTTTGCGCTCTCGATAAAGGTGCATGTATTAACGATAATAACCTCTGCATCTTCCTCGTTTTCTACAATTTCATACCCGGCCTCTTCCAAAAGTCCCATCATCTGTTCGCTATCAATGAGGTTTTTAGAGCAACCGAGAGATGTCAATGCTAATTTTTTCAAGATTGTCCTCCTAATCCAAAGGCTCCTCCTCGTTCTCAAGGGAAAATTCCATCTTTTCAAAACAACCCCTGATCTCAGAAAGAGAATATCCTCTACGTACCAATCGCGCCGTTAATCTTTCTAAATCTTTTCGATTATGTACAGACTGCAAAAGCTGTCGCTCCTCAATATATCGCGCCAAAGCATCTGCCGTGTTTACATCAGATGTTTCCATTACCTGATCAAGCAAAGACGCTGAGATGCCTTTTTGCAGAAGTTCCTGCCGTATTCTGTAATATCCCTTTGCATTGATATTCACACTGTCAGCAAGATACATCTCCGCATAACGCCGATCATCCAGATAGCCAACAGAGAGAAACTGTTCCACTAC
>JAZRCD010000192.1:0-7450 GCA_045635425.1 Ructibacterium sp.
CCTTCTGCCGCATCAATCAACAGAATAACTCCGTTTACCATTTTCAGGATACGCTCTACCTCGCCACTAAAATCTGCATGACCGGGGGTATCAATGATGTTCATTTTGATATCCTGATAATACACCGAGGTATTCTTAGCAAGAATGGTAATACCACGTTCCCGCTCCAGATCGTTATTGTCCATAACTCGTTCTTCTACCACCTGATTCTCACGATAGATACCGCCCTGTTTAAGCATCTCATCCACCAGGGTTGTCTTACCGTGGTCTACGTGAGCAATGATGGCTATATTTCTCAAATCTTCCCGTTTCATTTGATTCATCTCCTTTAAAGCTCTATCAGTATAGCACAGGTTTGCTCCCTTGTAAACGGACAATCTGTACAAAACTGCGATAAAATCTCTACCATCTATGCAAAAAGCCGATGCAAAAGCATCGGCTTTGATTCGTTCTACAAATGGCGTTCTCCATTATAATTCTGAACTTCCATATAGGTTTTATCCTTTGGGAAAATAACCGTCGGAGCAAAGTAGGTATTGCAATAAACCTTACCCTCCTCCGGCTTATGAAAACGATGTTCATCCCCCGTGGGGCCATGACCATAAAGGTAGAACTCTGCCTCTCCGTCTATCTTTGCCACCCAATGACAAAGCAAACAAGACAGCCCACGGATTTCCACTACTGTATTGGCAGGAATCACTTTGCTTTTGGTCACACACTTCTGAATATATTCGTCCAAATCGTTATTCCCCGGAACAATATAGACCTCATCCGCATACCGTTCCATAAACCGAATCAATCCGGGAACTCTGCGTTTATACATGGGGATATCCGACTCTTTTCTTCCGACCTTCAGGTTATCAATCAAATCCCCCGTATGTACCAAAACATCAGGCTTCACTCTGCGAATCAACCGTTTCATATACGGGTATCCCCAAAGAGGAATATCGCCAATATGAAGGATTTTTTCGTTTCTTCTGTCACGAATTCTTTTAGGCAATCGTACAGGCCGAAAAACATCCAAAACTCTGGCTATAACACTATTCTCCGCATTTCTTCCCCGGGAGTGAATCAAATCTTTCCATCTCATACTTCCACTTTCCTTTCCGGACAAACACCTTCAAAGAATGTCCTGTCAGCCGTTGTGTGAATGGGGTTGGTCATCATAATACATCGCCCCTGATCATAAAGAGCCGCACGGGCAAAATTCACACTACCCTCCACGGGAATCTCCACACCACCATGGTAGTCCCCCTCTATCGGAATAGATTCTAAATCTTTTCCGTTTACATTCCATACAAGTTCCATTCCTTTTTTTGCACCTTGTATGGCCAGCGTTACACCAAGGGGCTTGTCTGTATAAACAACACTTCCCATGGGATGATTCTCATCATCCGTAAAGTTAATCACCATTTTTTCCAGATACACCGGATCTCCCGTATACATATTACCTGCCTTCATGGATTGGATAAACGCATCTTCACCCGGCTCTTCTGCATAGATGTAACCGACAAAGTTATTCCCTTCAAAAAACCCTAACCTTCCGTGGGTATCACTATCACCGTAGGCAGACAGAATAATTCCATCCAATGTCAGGGTATCCCACAACCTCAGGTGATCCTCAAAGGTGAATCCGCTTCTTCCCATGGGGAATCCCACCTCAATCAAGGAAGCACCAAGACCCCGATTGAAAAGATACTCCTCTTTCACGGTCTGATAAAACTCTTCCTTTCGTTCCGGCACCTCTCTCATCAACCGTTTATACGCTTCAAAGGGGTGGTTGACAGAAAAGATTCCGCCATGGTTCAACACGTGCTGAATGGCATATTCCTCTGTTATCTCAAATCCCAATGCCTCATAATCCATAATGGGAACCTTTGTTGAAAAACTGTTTTTGTGTCGACCTGCATCTGAAATCTCTGTTGTAACAAAGAACGTAACCCCATACTTCTTTCCCAGTTCATCTGCCAGTTCCTGCTGCTTCTTTCTTCCTTCCTCAAAGGAATGCTCCCACGTGGTGGAAAAATGATTCACAAAGAGTTTTGCAGATTTTCCGTTTCGACATGCCACAGAAAAGGTAACTGTTTTAAACACATTGTCACCGCCACCAATCTCCTCGGCATCTTCCAAAAGATATAGTGTGTACCGCTCCCCATCAACTGTCATGTTCTTTACCGTATGATATTCATCCGCTAAGCCTTCACTGTTCCCAAAAACGTAAAGGATATGCCCGTTTTGAAATTCCGGTGGTCGCATGGAAAGTTCCACATCTACCACAATTCTGATATCATCGTCCGGTTCTGTCATCCGCATTCCCAAATGCAACATCAACTTAGAAATCAAAGCGAGCTCATGTCGTTTTGCGGAGGAATCAAAGGTGGCAGACGACACACTCCACGCCTCCGAATCAGCCGTGGCAGAAAGACACATCTCCCCCTCTTCCGTCATAGCGACAGAACCGACAACATTTTGAAATCCGCAAAACTTTTCGGGATAATCCTCTGCATAGAGACTTCCCTGAGAAAAATCAAATTGATCTACATGACATTTTCTGCGACCCATGCGCACATCATGATCTGTAATATAACAATATTTCAAGCCCAATTGTTGCAACTGATACATATGCCCTTCCATGCTGGCATTTCGCTCCCAACAAGAATGCATATGCATTGGGATTCCATAATAACCGGACATCAACTCATCTCCTTACTTTATGACATTATACCAAAGAAATTTTCAAAGTACAAGAAGAGCTTTTTGATTTTCTTGGATATTTTGCTATTGCCACTTGCTTTTCTCCACCAAAAAAGACCGCCCTGACGGGCGGTCTTTTCTTTATCCCGGAATCTGTTCGCTCAAAACAACCTTAACGGTTTCTGTCTCTCCGCTTTCGTATTTATATACTTCCAATTCCAGTGTATCACCGGGCTTATACTTATCCTTTTCCTGATTCAATTCCGCCCCGGAGGTAATCTCTACGCCATTGACCTTGGTAATAATATCACCCTGCTCTAAGCCTGCATCCCGTGCAGAATCACTGGTAACACTCATAACCTGCGCACCTTCCGGCCAAGAATAAATTTTTGCCATATAGAAACTTACATCACGAGTTGCTACACCGATGATGGGACGACCTTTCACATAGCCGTATTCCAACAGATCCGCAATAATCGGATTTGCCTCGGAAATGGGAATCGCAAAACTCATTCCCTCAACGCCGGTTGATGCCAGTTTCACGGAATTGATGCCGATTACTTCGCCATAGGCATTGATGAGTGCGCCACCCGAGTTACCGGAGTTGATTGCCGCATCTGTCTGAATCAAATCCATGGTTCGATTGCCAATACTAATGGTACGGTTTACCGCGCTGACAATACCTTGGGTAACACTTCCGAAGAACTCCAGACCCATGGGATTACCAATGGCTACCACCCGTTCTCCCACTTCCAATTTGCTGGAATCACCTAAGGTAGCAACGGTCAAATCTTCCTCCGCTTCAATCTTAATCACCGCAAGATCGGTTTGTTCATCTACGCCGATGACTTCCGCCTCATACTCTGCACCGGTGTTTAGGGTTACTACTACTGCATTAGAATTTTCCACCACGTGGTTATTGGTAACAATATATCCGTCTTCGCTGAGAATAATACCGGACCCCTCTGAACTGGACTGGGTAAGCCCGCCAAACAGTCCTTGACCGCCTTCCACTTCGCTGGTGATTCCCACCACCGCAGGACCCACAGTTCGAGCAATCTCAGCGGTGTCCATAACTTCTCCTGCAGGAGCCTCTCCTTCGCCCTTCTTATCAGGCTCTTGTCTCATCTTATCAACCAGATCCTGCTTGGAATTAACTCGACTACCGCTTTTACCAAATTGTGTCCCCATAACAAATGCTCCGGCAAATAACATCATGTTCAGCAAGGTTAAAATCAGCATCACCGCCACAATACCTTTTCCACGATTAGACTTTTTCGCCTTCTTCACATGCTCGGTATAAACACCTGCACCCGGAACAGTTCCATATCCGTTACCATATGCAGCATTCCCATTCCACTCTGTAGATGTGTTATGTTCCCGGGCAGGCCAACCACCATAAGTCGGCTGAACAGGTTGCTGTGTCGCATCAGGAAAACTCTGATTAGCGTTTACATTCCACCCACTGTCCCCCTGTGTCGCACCGGACCAACCGTTATTGGCTGATGTCGCCTGAGGCACAGATTCTGTTCCTTGTACTGTTTGGAAGTTTGTGGTTGTCTCTCCATACCAATCATTCGTCGTCCCCGTTGTGGTGGAACCAACCGTCGTTGTGGGCTCTACCCTCCATGTGGTTTCTCCATTGGAGTATTGCTGAACCGTCTCGGTTGCAGTCACACCCTCTGTTGTTTCAACTGCAGATGTTGGTTGTACTTCTGTCTCCACTCCACTTGTATTTTGATCCAACGAATCATCAGCAGGACGGAAGAAACCATTTGCGGTTCCATAATCCTGCTTTTCGTTGTTGTCATTAAAATCCTGCATCAATCATTCCTCCTCTTACATGTTTCATGTGTTCATTGTAACACCTGAATATGAAAAATTTTTTAATAAAGTGTAAAAGAATTTTAAATGGTTTCTTCTGTACCATGGACAACCTCATCACGTCGGCTCGGCATCTTTCCTTTATCCAGGGAGAAGATAAACTTAGCATATTCATTCTCTACGCTTTCTACACAAATTTGTTTCCCGTGCGCCTGAATGATATTCTTAACCAAATATAATCCGATTCCTGTTCCTTCTTTATTTATACTCCGAGATTTGTCCACTTTATACAGACGTTCAAAAATCATCTTTCTTTGTTCTTCCGGAATACCGCAACCGGTATTCATAACCGAAACAATAACCTCATGCCCTTTCGTATTTACCGCAACAGAAATCTCACCCTCTGCATCGGTAAACTTCACGGCATTGTCAAGGAGATTGGTTAGTACCCGACGAATACTGTCTGCATCCGCATAAACGTAGCAGACCTCATGTTCAAACTCCAAAGAAACACGTATCTTTTTTTCTTCCAGACGTGTTCCAAGTCCGATCACAGTAAGTCGAATCGCCTCGTTGATATCAAAATTCTGCATTTGAATGGCAAGTTTTCCGGACTGCATCCGACTGATATCCAAGAAGGTGTTTACCAACCGAGACATGCGCCGAACCTCGCTGTTTACAATTTCAAGGTATTCTTTCTGCCGTTCCGGTGGGATGGTATCATCCAAAATCCCGTTGACAAACCCGCTGATGGTGGTCATCGGGGTTCGCAACTCATGAGACACATCCGAAATAAAAGTCTTTCTGGTATCATCTGCCTTTTCTAATTTTTCAGCCATATCATTGAAGGTTCCTGCCAGTTCGGAGATTTCACTGATTCCGGATCGGGTAGCTTCTTCTCCGACTCTTGCATCCAACTCCCCACGGGCAAATGCCTTGGCGCTGACTCGAATACTCTTAATGGGCATGGAAATCAGTTTAGACAATGCATAGGAAAAAATGACCGAAACAATCAGAACCAGTATCGCCGATGTAACCAGGATTTTGCTGAATTCCCGGGCCACACGTTGCTGTTCCGGAATGGGGATGCTGATAAAGACCGCCCCTTGTGTGTTGTCATGCGAGTCCTTTACCGGCACCTGCAGGGTAAACATGGTTTCACGGAACAATCCGCCCATGTTTCCGATTTCAGACGTTTTTTCGCCTTTTAAAACAACCCTGCTGAATTCCGCAGGAATAAATTTGGGATTCTCGTTACAGAATCCGCTTCCCATGGTATTGATAATCACCTTTCTGCGACTGTCAACAACCATCACATGCTCCTGATTGCTTCGAGAATATCCATCCAATATGGTTTGCAGATTTTCCGCGCTGATATTACTCTGAATAAGCCCTACCACAGACTCTGCATTTCTGCCCAGTTCCTCCTCACTTTGCCGATAGATGTATTTGGTCACCAAAAACAACTGCATGGATCCAAGCAGAGAAAGACAGACCATAACGACTGCAATATTAATCAAAAGAATTCTGGCAAAGACCGTCTTACCGAGAACGGCCCACATCTTTTTCTTCATGGATTACGCTCCTATTTTTCTTCCACTTCAAATTTATAGCCAACACCCCATACCGTCTTCAGGTGCCAACTTTTATCATCCCGATCAATTTTCTCACGGATTCGTTTCATATGAACATCCACCGTACGAGAGTCTCCAAAGAACTCATATCCCCAAATCTCGTCCAACAGTTGGTCTCTGGTAAATACCTTATTGGCATTTTTGGCAAGGAAGAACAACAGCTCAAACTCCTTGGGTGGCATTTCAATCTTTTCGTCATCAAGATATACATCGTATGTTTCCTGATTGATACGAAGACGATCAAAAACAATCTCATTATTGACTTCTTCCTCTGCTCTGCCGGTAGTTCTCCGCAGAACCGCCTTCATTCTGGCAAGCAATTCTTTGGGTTCGAAGGGCTTGACCATATAGTCATCTGCACCCAATTCAAGTCCTAAAACCTTATCAAAAGTTTCGCCCTTTGCGGTCAGCATAATAATAGGCGTATCATCTATGGCACGGATTTCTCGGCACACCTGCCATCCATCCTTGATGGGAAGCATAATATCCAAAAGAACCATATCCGGTTTTTCTGCACGGAACTTATCCATGGCCTCTTGACCATTGGTTGCAATCAGGGTTTGGTAACCTTCTTTTTCCACATAGAGCCGTAACAACTCGCAGATATTTTCTTCATCATCAACAATTAAAATCTTCTGGTTGATTTCCATCACCGTCACTCCTTTCGCAGGGTGTTTTTTCTCTCTGCATTCAGTATATCATAAATCGTATCAAAAAGATATGAAGAAACTGTAAAGTTTTTCACATTTCTTTTGTTGATTCTGTATATTTTGGAACAAATCCTCATAAAATAACCACAATATCATCCTTAGGAGTGTATATCATGGAACCATCTGTCATCTTATATCCTGCCGAACTTCATCCAATTTTTCCTCGGCGTCTTTCCCGCAAAGAACGAACAGCGGTAGCCTTCCTTAAAAAATCATACGATGCCGCCTTGGAGGAAGCCAACCGAATCTACCTCTCACTAAGGATCGCCCGACATAACTACAACTATTTATCCGACCTTCATGAGATTGATGCATGCATCTACCAAATATGTACTCAGCAAAGTCGCTATGCATCTGCCCTGAATCATCTTCAGGAACTGCAAGCAAGAATGGAAAATCTTCTGAAGGAAAGTTAATGTATTTTTCTACACAAATTCTTCCCGTTCTCCCTTTCGGCATACGCACATTTTCATGTAATCCCGAGGAGAGACACCACATATTTCCCGAAACCTTTTGGAAAAGTAGGCGTAATCCTGGTAACCGCACTTATCTGCAATTTGGTTCAGAGACATGGTTCCTGCATAAACT
>JAZRCD010000193.1:0-3635 GCA_045635425.1 Ructibacterium sp.
ATTCCTGAAGATGGCAATGCAGGCAGCAGGCATCTCTGTAGAGACCGAAGCAGCCTTGACTTTTGGCGATGTGGATGCCAATGAGTGGTATTATCCCTATGTAGCGGCAGCTTACGAGGCAGGTATTGTCAATGGACAAAGCGAGGAATACTTCGGTATCGGTCAGCAGATTACCAGAGCCGATATGGCAGTTATCTTAAAGAGAATTTTAGATCATCAGGGTATTATCCTGACAGAAATCAAAGCAGCATTTGTCTTTGATGACTATGACACCATTCCTGATTATGCAAGAGAGAGTATTGCACTCATGAGCGAAGCAGGTTTGATGAATGGTGTCGGTGACAACATGTTTATGGCAGAAGCATCGGCAACCAGAGCAGAATCCGCCGTTGCGATTCTGAGAGTTTACAACTACATCGTAGAAAGGAGATAAGAGCAATGAAGAAATTGATGAAAAAAATCAGCGGAATTCTTGCCATTGCTGTCCTGTTAACCACCATGACCTTTGGTGTTGGGGCTCAGGCTGATGCGGGAAGTCTTTTGTCTGACGGACAGATTGGATTGCTCCAAAATCTTGGGATTGTACCTTATGATTTGCCGGATATGAACCATGTATTGACTCGTGGCGAACTGGCATCCATAGCGGTAAAGTTAATGAAGGCACCGGCGTATACCGGTGACGAGGATTTCTTCTATGATGTATATAAGGAGAATCCTTATCGTGCAGATATCTATGCTTTGGCACAAGCAGGCATCCTCCACGGCGACGGAAACGGATACTTCCGTCCCGATGAGGAGATTTCCGAACTGGAAATCTGCAAGGTGTTCTCTGTGATTTTAGGCTATGACCCCATTGGTAAGTTTGACAGTTATATCCGTATTGCAAGAGAAGCAGGTGTCAGCGACGGAATCAATAACGATGGTGTTGTTACCTATGCAGAGGCAATGCTGATGGCACATAACACCCTCCATTGTGAAATGATGGAAGTGGTGGCATACGGCGATAATAACACATACAAAGTGACCGAGGGCTATCGTGCCATTGAACGTTATCATGGTTTGGTAAAGCAGGAAGGTATTGTGGACGGTATTCCCTTGACCACCCTGACCGGTGCCACCGACATGATTGCAAAAGAGCATATCCAGATTGATGGCAGACAGTTCGCATGCGATGACGAGTCTTTGTTGGGTAAGTACGTTAACTACTATAGCGCTCGGACCAGCGATGGCAGTACTCATAAGGATATCGATTACATCTATGCCCACGAGGGCAGAAACAATATCCTGACCCTGAAAGGTGAGGATATCAATAAGGTTTCTGCAACGCAGGTGGAATATTATGTAGGCGCCAAGGAAAAGACCATTAAAATCACCGGTAGAACCGACGTGATCGTCAATGGTGTGGCGTATCCCGATTGCACCGAGGCGGAGTTTAAATCTCCCATGGCAATCCTGACCTTTATCGATAACAATGATGATACCATCTATGATGTAATTATCGTGGATGACCCTCAGTATATGATTATCGGCGGTGTGGATAAGAACACCAATATGATTTATGGTAAGTACCCTGAGATTTCCATCGGAAGTTCCACTCGTGATGTGGATCTGGAAGTATATCTGGCGCGTGGTAAGTCTATGCTTTCCATGGTTCCCGTGGGGACTGCGGTTTCGGTTTCCCAGAGCCGTAACACCACCGGTACCGTGAAGATTCGGTTAAGAGAGCTTTCCAAGAGCGTCACCGGTCAGGTTGAGAAGTTTATGAACAACAAAATCACCGTTGACGGCAGGGAGTTTAAGATGGCAGATACCACAGTAACCGATGAGGAAGTACGTCTGGGCGATTATGTGACCCTGTACATCAATGGCGAATATGCGGCATTGATTGTTCATCAGGCTAATGATGACTACAAGTACGGCTACCTGATTGGTGCCAGAAACTCCGGCGGCGGATTCTTGGGTAAGGTTTCTGTGAAGCTGGTTGGCGTGGACCGTGTTCTTTATGAATACGATGCAACCAACCCCATGTGGGTGGATGAAATCAAATACACCAAGGCAGATGCGGTATTGGATACTCTTTTAAGAGCGGCAAGCAGCCGTGTCTTCCCTGATAGCATCTCGGAAGAAATGAAAGCGGAAAACGAGAGCCGTCCTTATTGCCAGCCTGTTCGTTACAAGGTGAATGCAGAAGGCCTTCTGACTCACATCGACACCGTAATTTATGAAGAGGATTATGAGCAGGAGAAATCCCTCCGTCCGGCGGGTAATGTAGCCAGTGCATTCTATGGCTATGGCGCAAGAAGTTTCTATAACGGTTCTGCAACCACCAGCGACTTCCTGTTCTCTGCACCGGATAGTTCCCATATCATTATGCCTCCCCAGATAGACAGAGATTTGGTGGAGAAGTACGGAACCGGAACTCCCATTGATGGTTGGTCCTATATCGTGGAATACTATACGGTTGACCCTGATAACTATATGGCAGAATATGCCGTAGTTTACAACAGAACCACCGATACCGGTGACAGTTCCGCCATTGGTGTTGTTACCAATATGTACAGCAAACTGGACGAAGATGGCCAGATTGTTACTGTGGCAGAACTGAGAAACCCCAGAGACAACCACGATATTATCCTGCCTGAGAGTGTAAAGGCACAATGGGATATCGGTGACATCGTTCTTTATGACTACGACACCAAACTCCATCTTGCAAGCGACACCTCCTGGCGTATGATGTTTGATCGGAGCATAGGTAAGGATCAGCAAAGAGTTTCCTTTGCATATAGTACCAACCCCGATTACAAACCCTCTTATTACAACACCTATACCAATATCCGTATTTCCTATGGTACCGTCCTGAGCCACAAGAACGGCTTCCTGACCCATGTGAATGCCGTGGTAGAGGACGAGGAAGGCATTACCAAGGATGGACTTCAGAACTATCGTACCGATAGTGTGACAGTTTACACCTACGAGGAAATCAACGGAAAACCCGTGATGAAGACAGGTAGTATCAGTGACGTGATTCCCTACAACCTGAATCCGGACAGCGGACAGAAGGTTCTGGTGGGAACCCGTTCCAGCGGTCGTTTGGAATACATCGTTGTGTATAAATAAGGAGGGATAAGAATGAAACGATTACTTGCATTTGTAACAACAATTTGTTTGCTTGTGACAGCATTTGGTATTCTGTCTGTCCCCGCATCCGCGACCAAGGGCTGGACAGACGGCTGGGCAGTAAACGGCTCCAGCGAGGCGATAACAATAAAAGGTGATACTATGCGCCTGAAAGCCAAGAGCGGTGACGCAGAGAGTTATGTTCAGAAACTGAATGTGACAGGCAGTAACTTTGACATTGAGTGGACCATGAAGATTAACACCTACCCCACCAGCGGTGTATACTTCCTGATTTATACAGGTAGTCATCGTTACCAGTTCCAGTTCCATCAGAGTATGATTCAGTGGGAGGATACCCGTGCCAGTGACGGTGCCGGCATCTTCAGGAACGTTGCCATTGAACCGGGATATGAGGAACACAACTATCGTCTGGTTGGTCAGAACGGTAGCGCCGACCTCTACATGGACGACTACTACATCGCAACCTGTGATAAGACCATTACCTCTTCCGGTGGTTC
>JAZRCD010000194.1:0-6622 GCA_045635425.1 Ructibacterium sp.
TACTCGCTGGGGGAACAGCCTTCGTATTTTTGAAATGCAGACAAGAAACCACGGAACGAAGTGTAGCCGATTTGAGAACCGATTTCGTTTGCGGTCAAGTTTGTTTCTCGCAGTAATTTTTTTGCATTTCTCATTTTTAGTTCCAATTTTAAGGTATTAAAACTCTTCCCGTATGCCGAGGAGATGATGCGTGTTATATACTGGGGAGAAACGGAAAGTTTTTCGCTTAATTCTTCTAAACTGATGTCTCGTGTGTAGTAAATATCCAGCAGTCGGTCGATGGCGTATTTGTATACCCAATAACTGTTTTGTTGGATCAGAGAGTTGTTTTGGAAAGGAGCATCTCCTTTGAGCCGGTCAAAAAGATAGAAGATTAAATCGGTTATGTTGGACTTGACGCGCCATAATTTACCGGTCTTATTGGATGATGTGTTTTCAAAGAATAATTCCAACAAATGACCAATGTACGGATCGGTAAAAAGATGGAAATCGCATCCGGAGAAAACGCGAAGGACTTCGTCAAGGAGTTGTTCGTCTTCCTTACATTTGATTTTTTCAAAGGCAAAAAAGATGCTTATTTTGGATGCATTAGAATCAAAGTTTGTACTATGATATGCATTAGGAGGGATAAGCAATGCTTGGTTCTCTCCAACCTGATAGACTTGGTTATCGGTGGTTACCGTAAGGTTTCCTTCACGAAGGAAGAAAAGTTCCCAAAAGGAATGCATATGGATGTTGCTATTACTGGTGTCGGTTGTTTTCTCATCTGTGATAAAGATGATTTTCAAATCGGAACAGAGTACCTCGGTGAACTGATAATGAAAATCTTGATTCTGCATAAGGGTCACCTCCGTGAACGAAGAAAAAGGCTAAAGATTTTCTTTGGCCTTTTTCTTGATAAAGCATAGAACTGTTATTTGAAATACTGAATAGTTTTGCTTAAAATTTCAGCTTGTTGTTCTGCCTCGTTCATATCGAAATAGTTTGTCTTAAACTGGAGAAGTCTGGGTTGTAAATATTCTGCAACAGGGCAGATGCCGTCATTGTAGTTAACACCTTCGTTTAAAAGGCCTTCTCTGCGAAGCAGGGTCATTTCTCGGAACATGGGCTCCTGATAGGTAAGTTTCCATGCGGCGTAGATACCGTCGCCACCTAATTCCATATACTTATCTCTAAAGGTTCTCCAGGGAATTGAATCGTCAGTGAGTTTTGCAACAAAAGCCCAGTAGGAGTTTTCGTATTCCTCTCCGGTCTTTTGAGGGGTCAGGAAGGGAGCGTCTTTGACAGCATCCATAAAATAAGCGGCTGATTTTTGACGTAATGCAACCAGTTCTTCAAGACGTTCAACCTGACCTAACGCAACCGCACTACATACATCGCTTAACCTGTAGTTCCAACCAAGAGAACCATGTCTGCAGTAGTCGGGGTCTTGTATGTCGGTCTTTGTGATTTTGCCCTTGGAAGAACTTACGTTGGCATAGCCAAGACAAGAATATTTACGAATCTTATCTGCCAACTCTTCGCTTTGGGTAATCAACATACCGCCCTCACCACATGTAATGTGTTTTGAACTTTGAAAACTGAAACTTGCAATATCGCCAAGGGTTCCTACAGTCTTTCCTTTGTATTTACCAAGGAAACATTGCGCATCATCTTCGATAACTGCAAGATTGTGCTTTTTAGCAACTGCGTTGATTGCATCAAAGTCGGGTGCAAGGCCAAACAATGAAACAACAACAATAGCTTTGGTTCGAGGAGTAATGCATTTTTCAATAGAGTCTGCGGAAATAACAAAGGTTTCGGGATCCACATCTGCAAAAACAGGAGTTGCATTGGCATGAAGAACGCCGTAAGTTGTGCTGGACATAGTAAGAGGAGGTACAATAACTTCATCTCCTAAACCAACGCCAACTGCTTCTAAGGCGATGTGTAATGTGGCGGTGCCGTTACAAAAGGCAATGGCGTATTTACTGTCGAACTTTTCTGCGAAAGCCTCTTCAAGACGTCTTGTCATTTGGCTGTTGGCAGATGTTCTGAAGTTCATGCTTAAAACTTCTTCTACATACTGTCTTTCTTTTTCGCTAATTCTTTCAATTATGTTCATTTGTTATACCTCCAAAAGATGATTCACTTATATTATAACACGTAGCAGAAGGTTTTCAAGTGAAAAATCAAAGCATCTGTATTGAAAATATATGTTAAAATCTTATGAGCTGTAAGAAGTTTTAAGAGCAGGGTATTTCCCTGCTCTTAAGTTTTATTTGTTAATATACTGATAGATACCGTAAATCATTTTTGCGGCTTCTGCACGAGTAGCAGTTCCTCTGGGGTTCAGACTTCCGTCTTCGTAGCCGTTGATGATACCGAGGCCAACCAATTCAGCAATGGCGTCTTCGGCATAAGATGCAATATTTTCCTTGTCGCTAAAGTTCAGAATTGCTTTGCTGTTCTGGTCACCAAGAGCACGATAAAGAATCACGGCAATATCTTGACGCATAATGGATTCGCCAACGCCAAAATACTCATCAGACTGACCCTGAATATATCCGGCTTGCATTGCAGCGGTTATATATGGTGCATACCAACCTTCTGCATTTACGTCAACAAAAGAGGTGTCAGCAGTTGAAACGGGAAGGTTAAAGAGTGAAACAACCATTTTGCAGAACTGCTCACGGGTAACTTGACCTGAAGGATTAAAAATTCCTTCTTCCATACCATTAATGATTCCTGCATCATACAATGTGTTAATCGCCTCGGTTGCCCAAGTGTAGGTTGCAATATCACTAAAGTTAGAAGAAACGTCGGTTATGTTTCCGTCTTCAGGATCGGTTTCTTCGGGATCGTCATTGCTTTCAGGGAAGATTGTACCGCCGCCGGAAGGTGTAGGCGTGGTTGGCGCAGGAGTGGAAGAACCGGAGGAAGAACCCTTACCGCCCGAACCACCCAGACCGGAACCTGTGTTGATGTTGTTGCCAAGACCGCCTACCTGTTCGGTTCTGATTTGATAGCATTTAACGTTTTGTGTATCAATCAGGAATTTACCGTCATTAACGTGGTAGTAGGAAGTAATAGTGTAATACTCATCAACATTGTACTTGGTTGTAAAGGCGGTTTTCGTAAGTTCAATGGACAAAGCGTTAGCGGGGAATTCCTTTTCTTCAATGTCAATTTCATTTCCGTTCTTATCTGTAACAACAAAGGAGGCTTTGATGTTCATAACCTCGGGGAGTGTTGTTTTTCTGGTAAAAGTAACCTTGAATATCTGACCGCGGTTAATGCCATCAATCTTGACGGTGGGCATATCTTTTACACCGTCTTTGATCAGAAGAATGGAGGATTCTACATCTGCCAGAGTGTCAAGCAAAGCCTTTTTCATAATAGCATCAGAAGCATATGCTTCTTCAATGTTCATCTTAAGAGCGGCAATTTGTGACTGCAAATTGGTCAGGTAATCTGTATGATATTTATGACCGCCAAGACCTTGGATGGTGGTAAGCTGTGTCTGGCATGCATAAGTTTTGGTTTTGCAACCTTGATCTGCTTCTGCATTAGCAGTTGCAATTGCGCTTTCGACATATTCGGAGGCGGTTTGCATTGCAGAAATCACACTGCTGATTTCTGTTTGAGCAGTTGAGCCCGGAATGATGTTTTCAAGGCTAATGTTCTTCTTTTGTTCAAAAACAGCGGTTAAGAATTGATAGGATAATGCGTTTTCGGTAGTAATTGCCTCTGTTGTTTTTGCAATTTCAATAAGACCCTGAGCATCCATCATAGCCTGAATCATGGATGCCAAAATACCCGTTGCGTAATTGGGCTTGTTGTAGTATTCCATCACGGTATCAAGGTCTGTTTTGGTTGCAGAGGGAAGATTGTTGTAAGCGTTCTTTGCATCTTCAACTTTTTGGAGCAGAGCAGGGAGATTAACGATAGCGCCGCCTTCTTGATAGTAGGACAGGGTAACGGGATTCGGTAATGCACAAAGCATATCATAAACGTTCTGTGCTTCTTCGTTTAATATAGGAATAATAGGTCCGGCTGCAATAGTAATGTTTGCAGAAAAAGATGTACTTTCTGTCTCTTCTGCCTTGATAATACTAAATTCAGGAATGGTTAGAATTTCGGTATTAGGAGCGGCAGCAGAGGTTGCAATCAATGTACAAAGAGTTGTTTTTTCAGGAATTGCTTTTGCATTCGTGCAAACTAAGGGAAGAATAGCATAATCGGAGCCGCGCATGATGTCTGCTGTGCCATCAGCCAAAATGTTTTCGTCAAAAGATGCCTGCTCTACAGAAGCGCCTGCGAACTTAATCTTTACAGATAAGTTTGTGAAGGCAGGAATCTCGTCCATGGTTGTAAAAATAATTGTATAGGTATTATTTTCTCCGGTATAGTAGTTTGCATTTATGTCAATGCTTTGAAGGACGGGAGTCTCTGTGGATCCTTCTTGGGATGAGTTATCTCCGCCATCTCCGGGAGCACCTGCATCAATATTGCTGTCAGGAGTAAGATCCTCGCCGTCAGCAAAGACGGATAAAGATAAGCTAAAAGCAAGAATGAATGATAAAATTAAGCATAAAATTTGGTTGTGTTTTTTCGTCATGATAACCTCCTATTATTTTGTGTAAAACACAATATTTTGTATTCTTATGCTTTTATTATACCATTAGGATGTGTTGTGATATTGAAATTAGGTAAAAAAATGATTACAATTTGTTTACGTTGTTAAAGAGAGGTGTGAAAGGCTGATTTTTTATAGGAAAAAAGAGAATTATCGACAAGATTTTTCTTGCATTGCATTTAAGAAAGTGGTATAATTAAAGCAATTATGTAATTGGGATGTATTACAGTTACAATGAGAGCAGATTTTGGAGGGATGATAATGTCTTTCAAAGGAATAATTGAAAAAATGATTGGTACGTATAGCGAAAGGGAGTTGAAAAAAATTATTCCCATTCGTGACCGTGTTCTTGCTTTAGAATCCGAAATGGAGAAAAAAAGTGACAGTGAACTTCGTGAGATGACGGATGTGTTCAAGCGTAGATTAGAACAAGGCGAGACTACGGACGATATATTACCGGAGGCGTTTGCCGTTTGTCGAGAAGCTGCATGGCGTGTGCTTGGAATGAAGCATTTTCCTGTTCAAATTATCGGTGGTATTGTCCTTCACCAAGGTAGAATTGCCGAAATGAAAACCGGTGAAGGTAAAACACTGGTTGCGACCTTGCCGGCTTACCTGAATGCATTGACAGGTAATGGTGTTCATATTGTTACGGTGAATGACTATCTTGCAAAGCGTGACAGTGAGTGGATGGGTAAACTTTATAATTTCCTTGGTCTTACGGTCGGTTTGATCGTCCATGAAAAAACCAATGCGCAGCGTCATGAAGCGTATGCGGCAGATATTACCTATGGTACCAATAATGAATTGGGTTTTGATTATCTTCGTGATAACATGGTTATTTATAAAGAAAGTAAGGTGCAACGTGGCCATGTGTATGCCATTGTGGATGAGGTGGACAGCATCCTGATTGACGAGGCGCGTACTCCGTTGATTATTTCCGGTATTGGTGATAAATCAACCGATTTGTATGTTCAGGCAGATCGCTTTGCAAAAACACTCAAATATAAAAAGGTTGTAGAAACTGATTCTAAGGTGGAAGTAGAAGATGCCGAAGAATACAGAGAATATGATTATATTGTTGATGAAAAAGCACATACGGCCATGCTGACACCTCAAGGTGTGCGCAAAGCAGAATCGGCTTTCCAGATTGAAAATCTGACAGATCCTTCTAACATGACATTGTCTCATCATATCAATCAGGCAATTAAGGCTATTGGTGTAATGAAACGTGATCGGGATTATGTGGTGAAAGATGGCGAAGTAATTATTGTTGACGAATTTACCGGACGTATGATGTTTGGCCGCCGTTACAGTGATGGTTTACATCAGGCTATTGAAGCAAAAGAAGGCGTTACGGTAGAACATGAAAGCAAGACGCTTGCGACCATAACGTTCCAGAATTTCTTCCGTCTTTATAAAAAGTTGTCCGGTATGACCGGTACGGCACAAACAGAGGAAGAAGAATTCCAGGAGATTTATAATCTCGACGTTATTGTGATTCCTACCAATAAACCTCTCATGCGTGAGGATAATCCTGACAGCATCTTCAAGACCGAACTTGGAAAGTACAATGCGGTAATTGATGAGGTTGTAAAGGCTCACGAAAAGGGGCAACCTGTTTTGATTGGTACTGTCTCTATCGAAAAATCTGAATTGTTGAGTAAGTTGTTGAAAAAACGTGGCGTTCCGCATCAGGTGCTGAATGCGAAATTCCACGACAAAGAGGCAGAAATTGTTGCCCAAGCTGGTAAAAAAGGTGCAGTAACCATTGCAACAAACATGGCCGGCCGTGGTACGGATATTGTTCTTGGCGGAAATGCTGAGTTCATGGCAAAGGATGAAATGCGTAAACTTGGTTACACGGAGCCTATGATTGTTCAGGCTACCAGTTTTGCGGAAACAGATAACGAAGAAATTTTGAATTCCAGAAAAACATATCGTGAGTTATTGAATCGTTTTAAAGCAGAGATTTTACCGGAGCAGGAAGAAGTGCTTGCGGCA
>JAZRCD010000195.1:0-1865 GCA_045635425.1 Ructibacterium sp.
ATCTTCCATGCCATCTGCCAGACAGAGGATTGCCATAATCTCACTGGCAACGGTAATCATAAATCCATCTTCGCGAGGGAATCCGTTTACCTTACCGCCAAGTCCGACAATTACCTGACGAAGCGCACGATCGTTCATATCCAGACAGCGCTTCCATGTAATCCTTCTTGCATCAATCCGCAAAGCATTCCCTTGATGGATATGGTTATCAATGGCCGCAGAGAGCAGATTATTTGCAGAGGTAATGGCATGCATATCTCCTGTGAAGTGAAGATTGATATCCTCCATGGGAACCACCTGCGCATATCCGCCACCGGCAGCACCACCCTTGACACCCATAACAGGTCCCATAGACGGCTCTCTCAGAGCAATGATAGCATTCTTACCAATTCTCGCCATAGCCTGACCAAGACCTACCGTTGTGGTGGTCTTGCCCTCTCCTGCAGGAGTAGGGTTGATGGCGGTAACCAAAATCAATTTTCCTTCCGGACGATCCTTTACCGCTTCCTGAACTTCTTCACCCAGTTTTGCCTTATACTTTCCGAAGAATTCCAGATGATCCTCCGAGATATTCAGAGCAGTTGCAACCTCCTTAATAGGTTTCATGACTGCGCTTTGTGCAATTTCAATATCAGTTTTCATGGATAAAATCTCCTCTCTTTGATATTTATCTTCTTTACAGCAGAGCAATGCCGGCCGCTTTACATTTCTCCATGGTTTCTTTATCCCAGACAGAAACCTGCACCTCGCCGATGTGTGCTTTTCCCAAAAGGAGCATACAGAGTCTGGACTGACCAATACCACCGCCCATGGTTAAGGGCAACATGCCTGCCAACAGCGCTCTGTGGAAAGGCAGGTCGCGACGGTTTTCACAACCGGCTTTCTTAAGCTGTTCCGCAAGAGATGCCTGATCCACACGGATACCCATAGACGAAATCTCCAATGCCGTATCCAAAACATCATCCCAGAACAGAATATCACCGTTCAACTTCCAATCATCATAATCGGGAGCACGTCCGTCATGAGGCTTACCTGATGCCAACTTATCTCCGATTTCCATCAGAAATACGGTCTTATGTTCTTTGGTATAGGCAATCTCCCGCTCCTTACCGGTCATACCGGGGTAGAGATCCTCCAGTTCCTGAGAGGTCACAAAAGAAACCTCCCGTGTGAGTTCCGTCTTAATCTGGGGGAACTGTTCTTTGATCTTATCCAAGGTGTCACAAACCGCATCCACGATTTTCTGCACCGTCTCTTTTAAGAACTCCTTGGTTCTTTCTTCCTTGGTGATTACCCGACACCAATCCCACTGATCCACATAGACCGAATGGATGTTATCTAAAGTTTCATCACGACGAATAGCGTTCATATCAGTATAGATACCCTCGCCAACGGGGAACTCATATTTACCCAGTGCCATCCGCTTCCACTTTGCCAGAGAGTGTACCACCTGTGCATCCGCCTTAGCATCGGGGATATCAAAGGAGACCGCCCGTTCAATACCATTTAAGTCATCATTCAATCCGGAACCGGATTCTACAAACAACGGCGCGGTAACCCGACGAAGATTCAACGCCTCTGCCAAATCCCTTGCAAAATTTTCTTTGATTACCTCAATGGCCCCTTGGGTCTCATAAAGTCCAAGTTTGGGTCGATAACCCTTGGGTATGGTTAATTTACTCATTTTCTTTTTCCTCCTGTTTCTATTCCCAACCTTCCAGTTGAGGTACTGTTTTCTTCGCCATAGCTCGACGAACAACGTCCATCACATTTACATTTCCCATGGTACCGGATACTGTCATCCGAACCAGGCTGTTCACTCCCTCTGAGGGCAGGTTGACCTGAAAGAAGTCGGATCGTAGCCA
>JAZRCD010000196.1:0-4219 GCA_045635425.1 Ructibacterium sp.
TATATTGACTCGTTGCATCGGTAGTGTTATATATGTATCTGGCATCTTCTCTTGTAAAATCAAACTCCATATAGGGAACAATCTTACAATCGAGCAACTGTTCCACGGAAGAAGCATCAT
Source organism: Ructibacterium sp. (assembly GCA_045635425.1). Lineage (GTDB taxonomy): Bacteria > Bacillota > Clostridia > Monoglobales > Monoglobaceae > Ructibacterium. The sequence continues at coordinate 121 of JAZRCD010000196.1, forward strand.
CTGCTGCAAAGACACAAATCCCCGCAAGAAAGCTTACAATCAAAATGCAAAACAAAGTAAACGCCACTTTTGTTCTAAGCATATTCCATCATCCTCCCGACCGAGCAAACCAAACTCAGGACTTAAAAAAACACATAAGTCCCATTACCTCTATTTTATTATGAAACACAGACAATGTAAATAGAAAAATGACAACAAAGGGTTCATTTTTGTGTCTTTCCGTTCATAACAAAAGCAAGTAGGACAGCAGCGCACTGCTGTCCTAAAAGTCCAAATTATTTCGCGTAGGTAATTCTTACCTCATCTTTGAGACAACGGATTCCTTCGACACCATCCCAAAGAAATACTACAACATCATTTTCTGTAACATCATGCATGATTGAAGATACCTTATCTCCTGCAGGAACTTCCTTGGTTGTGAGTTTACTCAAGATTCCTTGATCACTATATTCTGCAATCAAAAGCATTTTCTTCGCACTGCCTTGTCTTACCATCGCTGTCATTGTTTTATAGGTTGCAGATACCAATTCCTCTGTCAAATCCATGGTGTTATTGCCCACACCATCAACCAAAGAAAGTTCTTCACCATCCATCAATTCTGCCAAAAATGTATCAGGAACATAGACTTTTAATTCATCCAACTTCGCGGTTCCGTCACCGGGTTGATAAATCTCTATCTTGGTTTTACCATCCTCTATGGCAGTAGGAGTTTCGTTTTCAAACACCATATGCCAAGCGCTTTCGTCCTCGGCCCTCCAGAACCCATTGTAGGTTCCGTCTGCGTTCCGAACAATCCTCCAAATACGATAAGTATTTCCATCATCACCAACAGAAAACTCCATCTTACTGGTGCTATCGCCGATTATCATTGTCGTGGTATGATTTCCGCTTAACTTAAACTCTGCATATCCGCCAATCGGTATAGAAACACCCTCTAAGGCATAATATCCGGAAAGATTAACCAATACAGCACCATCTTCTACCATATAACCACTACCGGTGATTTTGTAGTTTCTGTTGCCGGAGAAGTCGTCCTCAAAATAGAGATTGGTTGCACTTTCGGGTTTGGTAGCATCCTCAGACACAATATTGTTATTTGTGGTGTAGATAGTAGCGCTGTTCAACTGCGCCTTACTATTTTCATCCTTAAAGATATACAAACCGAAGGTATCACTATAAGGTGTGGAAGTCGTATGGCCTATAATTTTAAAGATAGGCTCCCACTCCTCAGCGTTTTTAACATAAACAACAACGCCATCCGTCGCTTGGTTCTCGGTTACCAAATACTCGCAGATTTCCGTACCGGGAACAAATCCTTTATTTAAAACGACAGCTTGCTGAGAAGACACTTTCTCAAGACCATTCTTGGTAATCTTAAATGCATATGCATTCTTTTCTGTACTTGGATCGTGTGCATAAACATGAATTGCTGTACCATCCTCACAGGCTTTTGCTCGGAAGACAAACACTCCGTCTTTTAAGGGAGAATAGGTTGCATTGGGTGTATATCTCATAAAATCAGTAAATGTCTGTACCGGCATAACAGCACTTCCAACCACTTCGTCAATGGTGGATAAAGATTTCGGTTGTTCATACATCTTCACTGCCCCAAGTGTACCATTGGTTGTCATATAAAATTCAGAGGTTGCCGACAAATACGGATAATTACCTATAATTCTGGATGTTCTGATCCATTCTCCGTTATATAATCCATCTTGCCGAGCATAAATGTGCAGACCACTACCATCTTCATTATCTACTGCCAGATATTCAGCGAACTCGGTCCCCGGCACGAAATCCACATGGGAATTTGCAGCCTCATGGCAATAGTTCTTTTGAGTATTATGATCCGTGGTACCAATACCGTTTTCGTTCAGCATAAAGGCATATGCCGCCTCCGTTTTAGAAGAATCGGGAATATGCAGATAAATATATGTATTCTTTCCGCTTTCTGCTTTGGCACGGAAATAAACTGCCTTTCCTACTCCCAAAGAAGAAGTGCTGTTACCGCCAACTCTCCACAGACCACCATTCATGGTCACACCAACGCCATCTTCCAAAACAGCGCCACCGGAAGCACGACCATAGTTCTCGACTGTAAGGTCGTATTCCTGAGAAATTTCAGCACTAAATCCAAGAATATCATCAATGTCAGAATAGGAGTTCTTTTCGTATACTCTCACCGCAGACAAGGAGCCGTTAGATGTCATATAAAATTCAGACGTTGCCGACAAGCTGGGGAAATACCCTACCATTCTGGAAGTCTGAATCCATTTTCCATCATACAATCCATCCTGTCTTGCATAAATATGCAACCCGGTTCCATCTTCATTATCTACTGCCAAGTACTCAGCAAACTCCGTTCCCGGCGCAAAATCTACATGAGAATTTGAGGCCTCATAACAATATGTCTTGTGGGAATTATGATCACTGGTTCCAACGCCGTTTTCGTTCAGCATGAAGGCATATACCGCCTCCGTTTTGGAAGAATCGGGAATATGCAGATAAATATATGTATTCTTTCCGCTTTCTGCTTTAGCTCGGAAATAAATCGCCTTTCCTGCACCCAGAGAAGATGAACCATTCCCGCCGAATCTCCAGTAGCCACCATTATTCATATTTACACCGACACCACTTTCCAGTGCCGCAGAACCGTAAGCATAACCGTAATTACTGGTTGTAAGATCGTAATCCTTGGAAGCGCCTGCAACGAAACCGAGGATCTGATCAATGGAATCATATGTTTCCACCGGCTGTTCCTTTTGATAAATCTTAAGATTGTTCACCGTAAAAGTTCCGGTTGTTGCCCAGATTACCGGGCTGGCATAATAGGAACTATCTGTACTGCTTGCAGTAATATCCGTTAAAACATGAACCCACTTACCTTCGAATTGGTTCTCCGCTCTTGCATAAACTTTACATTCCGTTTTGGTTGCAAACAAGGCATACTCCACATAGTCTGTTCCCGCCTTGAATCCCTCGTTGTTATACAGCAATGCTGCATTGGAAGTAAATCCGTCCGCCGCAACTGTAAACTCAAAAGAGGTAGTATTCGCTGATGTCTCTCCCGGCTTACGGATTGCTACGCGCATGGATGAACTTTCATCATCTAATTTAGCACGGAAAACCGAAACCATTCCCTCTTTGATGGATGGTCCTACAGAACCTGTAAATCGTTCACCTGTCGCAGTTGTGGTCTCCGTGTTGATTTCGTGTTCCGGCATATTAACCAGCGGTTCCCCGTTGATTTCATCCAAAGAATCATAGGTTTCTGCCTGACCATAAAGAACTACTTCTTTTACATATCCTTTACCGGAGAAATAGAGACCATTACTTTTTTCGTTTGTTCCTGCCCAACCGGAAGCGGCGCAAGCCAGAACCCATTTGTCGTTGGATAAAGCGGTTCCCTTTGCATAGAGTTTTACATTGTTTGCACTTGTGCTTACCAACAAATACTCTACCCAATCAGTTCCTGCACCACCGGGACGAGCATATTCTGTATCGTTGAAAAATCCGTGCTCTTTGAACTCGGTGGCAGAAATTTTGAAACTACCCCGTCGATCGAGTCCGTCTACATTTTGAACAAAAATCTCCAATGCCTGATCTTCAAATACCTTTGCTTTAAAATAGGCAAATCTCTTCCCTGTTTCCAAAGACGACCAAAGTTCTGCTCCGTTACTGTATCGGAAAATACCGTTTGTGATACCTGCATCAATTAAGGTACCACTTTCCACATTAACGGTCGCACCGGAGGGAATATCCGCAAACCCGGTTTTATCCGTAAACTGTTGGGCCAAATCAAATCGCTTTGTCGCCACAGATGCAAAACCAACCACATCCTCTATGGTATCAAACTGTTCCATATCCCTGGGTTGATAAATCTTGAGATTATTCACAGTGAAGGATCCCGTCGTTGCCCAAAGAACCGGTGTTGCTCCATAGGAAGTATCAGAACTGTAAAGATTCATATCTGTTAAAATATGAATCCACTCACCCCCAAATTGATTTTCCGTTCTTGCATAAACCTTACATTCTGTTTGGGTTGCAAACAATGCATAATCCACATAGTCTGTCCCTGCTTAAGTCGGAGGCCAAGCGG
>JAZRCD010000197.1:0-2422 GCA_045635425.1 Ructibacterium sp.
GGTTTAGCGCCAGAGTCGCTTTTGCGCCACTATACTTACTGGCAGAGTAAACACCGTCTTTGGTAATGGTGCCAATGGATTTGTCGTCACTGACCAGACGCCATGTGAAACTGTCGCTTTTCACAATCATCTTTTCTTGACCCCAGTATGCAACCGCAGAAAGGGTTATCTTCTGTTCGGGTTCTACAAGAAGTTCGGTTACGGGATTGCCGGTATCTGCATCATAAATCCTGATTTCTTCCGGTGTAGCAACCACACGAAGCATGGTGCTTCCCGAAATATCTCCGCTTTCTGCCTTGATGTATACATCACCATTACCTCGGGTGGTAACATAACCACTTTCGCTTACCTGCGTTTTCCGACCATCGGGGGCGGCAGTATCTGCATCGTCAATCAAGGTGTATACCACATTGCTTGGAGTTGTGGCAGGGCCGTAGGAACTGTCAATGGCGGTTACCGATAACTGAACCGATGCGCCGGAGAGGAGCGGCTGACCCCAATGAGATACGTTGAGTCTGTAGGGAACGCCACTGGGGGCATTGTTCTTCTTCAGGAAGAAGAAGTTGGCGCAACTTCTCTGGACGCCGTCGGAGGGTGCATTTAAAATTTTAAAATCTGTGGTTCCGGGCAAAACTCCGCCCAAGGTGGTGGAGCCACCTCCATCCAGATTCAAAGCTTCTACGCAACCCAACTCCTGCAGACGCTTGGCAATGGTGCTTTTCCGTGCGCCATAACTGTAGCCGGTGTTTCTGCCGTCTAAGGTGTAGAAGATAACAGAACCATCCTCCTTGATGCCAATGGCGGTTCGGGGTGCGGCAGATTCGTCCTGATAGTCAAGTTGACCGTTGGTTAGGAGTTTTCCGCCGGTATTACCCATGGCATAAACGGCGGTTTCCCACCGAGGGTCGTGACTTGCATCGTTGGTGCTGACAGAAACTTTGGTTCCGGGGGTCAGGGTTGCAATTCGGTCTTGGATTTCCTGACTTGCCTGAGAAGAAACACTTAACACCCATTTTCCTTTCGGGATGTCCACGGAACCGTAATCCTCTGTGACGGATTCTACTACTGCGGAGATGGAACTGTTCAGGGTAATCTCCGGCGTTGTGGGATTCAGAATCAGGTTTATGCCGGAACCTTCCGCATGGGTAGCAGAACCGAAATCTTCGGTATAAAGATAAAGGGCATAGGGTTGACGATACTTGTTGATACATTCCACCGGAATACTGCCAAGGTCGGTGTTGATGTTGGTGGAAATGGGAAGGGTTGCAATAAACGCAGTGCCGTCTTCGCGGAAACCGATGGCAGGCAGCCAACCGGAGTCCTTGGATGCCACACGGCCTTCCATAATGAGGTTACTCATGGGTACGCCGGTCTGGAGGGAGAAGAAGTCTCCGTTCATACCGATGGCGCTATAGACACCTTGGTTGTTCAAGGTTTGATTGGCCTGGGAAAGGGTTCTCTTGCCGTAAAGGGATGTTCCGTTGGAAATGACGGGAGTAATGTCGGGGTTGGGGGTATAGAGTACATATTGTTCCACCTGCTGCCCTACGGAACTGTCCGAAAAGGTGTTGCGATACAGATAGGTTCCCTGAGAATATTCGGTAATGCGGGCAGAGGTTTGTTTTCCCAAAACAGCACCGAATGCGGTAATTTGAGCAAACAAAACAAAAAGCGCCGGAAGCGCTGCAAGAAAGCTTTTGAGTCTGCTTTTTAAGGGTAAGATGTTGTGTTTCATCACTGTACAGGTCCTTTCGTAGAGGGGGCAAAAAGCACAAATTTTGCACATATTGCCGAAAATATCGTGATATATCTTGGTTTTTCGTGCTATTTTAAGAAGAATTAGCACTTGACAACCTTTAAGATGCGTGATATAATAACTATCTATTTATAATGAGAAATTATGCGTCTTTATAGGTTTTTGTGGACAAAAAACAAAAAATTTAACTGTAGTATAGCACAGATTTTTTGACTTGGCAAGACTTTTTTGGACGGGAAATTTTTCAAGAAAAATCAGGATAAGATAATCTGCTTTTTCTACGGTGCACAAAAGCAGAGTTTTAATAAATTCTTAGATGAGGTGATCGGTTTTATGGTACATCCTGTGAAACTAGGAAAAAACACACGTATGAGTTACGGCAAGATCCAGGAAATCCTGGAGATGCCCAATCTGATCGAGATTCAGAAGAACTCTTATGATTGGTTTCTGGCGGAAGGATTGAAAGATGTCTTTCATGATGTGTCCCCTATTATGGACTACGCCGGCAATTTGATTTTGGAGTTCATCGACTATCGGTTGGAGGATGCTCCCAAGTATGACATCGAGGAATGTAAGGAGCGTGATGCAACATATGCGGCGCCCCTGCGTGTGAAGGTTCGTCTGATCAACAAAGAGACCGGTGAGGTCAAGGATCAGGAAATCTTC
>JAZRCD010000198.1:0-6629 GCA_045635425.1 Ructibacterium sp.
TACAACATTCACCTCCATTCCAAATAAAAAAGGAAGCTACCGATTTGGTAACTTCCATAAAACACTTCGTTATTCCTGCACCTCAAATACAGGCATCCCTACGTTGGCATTATCCAAATCAGGTTCTCGGTCGAAGGTCACACCTTCCTCTCAGCCTGTACTACAAGCTCCCGTTTCTATTCATTTTTTATATTATATCACTTTTCGACAAATATTTCAAGGCTTTTTCCCATATTCTTTCTTCTTTTCCGCTACGCCTTGTGTCCGCCGATTTGTTTGTTCCGCTCTCGGGTGGTGGCTCCCTCCTGAAGATTGGTGCCCTTTAACACCGCATTCTTCCCGTAGCGAGACTTAATATCAATCATGGCCTCCTGCAACTTCCGTTCCTTTTGCAGTTCGATTTTCTCCCGCTCCTCTTCCGCCTTCCGCTCCTCATAATCGGTGAATAACTCCATCTGTTCGTAGGTTGTTTTCCCTTCCAAACTCCCTTCCGGAATCAGATGGTTGGCTCCAATGGTCACTCGTCGACACAAAAGGGACGGATTCACCATTTCATCAAAGAGTTTCATTACCGCGCCTGTAATCAGCCGTGCTGAGGCGGTATGCCGCCCGATATTCGCTGTTCCGTGGGCGTGTTTGGGAACCTTTCTTCCATAGAAGTCGGTGGTAATCTCGCCCTGATACGCCTTTGCCATCTCAGGGACGGTCAGGTTCTCAATGTCATAGCCGATGGTGAGGACAATCTGGTCGGTAACCAAACCCTTTTCCACCAAGTCAAGGGCAAGCAGTTCCAGCATCTCCCAGACCACCACACGGGTCTTGGTAAAGGAATAGGGTTCCTGAAGAACCTGCCCCGAACTGATGCTTCGATTCTCAGGGGTATATGCCTTTGCCTCTGCCATGGTGCAGGGCTCATATCCCCATGCATGGTCAATGAGCAGCTTGGCATTAATTCCGAAAAGACTCTTTAGCAGACTTCTGCCATAGGCATTACGAGAGGCTCGCGCTATATCACCCATAGTGAAAAGTCCGTGACGTTCCAGTTTTCCGGCATAGCCTTTTCCCACCCGCCAAAAGTCCGTCAGGGGTCTGTGATCCCACAGTTCCTTGCGGTAGGTCATTTCATCCAACTCCGCAATCCGAACTCCATTCTCGTCCGGTTGCATCTTTTTGGCGGTTACATCCATGGCAATCTTGGCAAGGTACATATTGGTACCAATCCCCGCCGTTGCAGTAATGCCGGTAGCCTTCAACACATCCCGAATGATGGTCATGGCAAGGTCGTGGGCGGTCATCTTGTAGGTTCGCAGGTATTTGGTGATATCCATAAACACCTCGTCAATGGAATAGACCAAAATATCCTCCGGCGCCACATACTTAAGATAGATATCATAAATCCTTGTGCTGTGTTCCAGATAATGCGCCATCCGCGGAGGCGCTACCAGATAGGAAAGGGCAAGGGCGGGATTCTTTTTCAGTTCCTCCCCGTCGTAGGATTCCCCCACGAACTTCTTTCTCGGTGCCTGACTTTTACGGATGGCATTGACCTCTTTCACCTTTTGCACCACTTCGAAAAGCCGTGCCCGTCCCGAGATGCCAAAGGCTTTCAGGCTTGGGGTCACAGCAAGGCAGATGGTTTTTTCGGTGCGGGAACTGTCCGCCACCACCAGATTGGTGGTCATAGGGTCAAGGCCCCGCTCCACACACTCCACCGAGGCATAGAAGGATTTCAGGTCAATACAAAGATAGATTTTCTGTTCCATTTTTCCTCCTCCTTTTCCCGATGGTTTTATTGTTTTCAGTATAGCAGTTTTTATCCCATTGTGCAAGAAAAACCACACATCCTATTTACAAAAGTCACAGAAAGATGTATAATACCCCTATCATAAGGAGGCGGTACTATGATTTCAGAACGACTTAAGAATCTTGGCGAATATGCCGGCGCAGGACTGTTTGAAGAACCTGAACGCAGCCTTTTCTACCGCAAGGCATTGGGAATACGTCGGTTTTATGAGCATTGTGACCTTGCTCCCTACGAAGGAAAACTTCTCTATCCCTCCGGAGTGATTCCCAATCAAATGCACATTTACCCTTACTACACTTTTGGCATTGCAGTCCGAGCCCTTGAAGAATCCGGCATTGACCAAGAAATCATGGACGCCTACCACAAAGCCTTTACCAATTACCAATCTTCCGTTCCGCAAGAACACAGAGTTAGCGGAAATATGTACACCCACTCCTTTCCCCATTACGAGCGGATTTTGAAAGAAGGACTTTTGTCCTATACGGAAAGAATTCAGAATATTCAGGATACCGATATGCGAGAGGGACTCCTGCATCTTGTGGAGGGTATTTCCACCTATCTGTCCCGTTGTGTATCTTATTTAGAAGAAGTGCAAGCCGACCCGAACCTTATTGCGGCTTTGAAGAAGGTTCCCCTCCATCCTGCCGAGACTATTTTCGAGGCGGTGGTGGCATGGAACTTCATCCTCTACCTTGACAACTGCGACAACTTAGGTTGTATCGCCTCGGGACTTGCCCCTTATCACAAGGGGGAGGATATTGTTCCTCTGCTTCAAAACCTATATGATAATTTAGATGCCAACAACGGCTATTCCATGGCCTTGGGAACTGAATACAACGCTCTTACCCTGCAATGCTTGGAGGCATCTAAGGGAAAGCGTCGTCCTATGATTGAACTTTTTGTGGACGAAACAACCCCCGACGAAATCTGGGAAAAGGCCTTTGAAGTCATTCGGACACAGAATGGTCAGCCTGCATTTTATAACCCCGCCCTGATTGAGGGGCTGACCAAGCGATTCCCCCATATCACAAAAGAAGATGCCAAAAAGTTCTGCGGTGGCGGATGTACCGAGAGTATGTTTGCAGGCCTTTCCAACGTAGGCTCCTTGGATGCAGGCATCAATCTTCTGTTGATTCTGGAAGCGGTGCTTCATGAACACCTTGCCGATTCTCAAACCTTTGAGGAATTTTATGACCTCTATCTCCGAAAAATTGCGGAGGTGGTGAATCGGGTCACCGACAGTATCTCCCAATCCCAAAAGGATCGTGCTCGTTACCAACCTCTTCCCATGCGCACCTTACTGGTGGATGATTGCATCGACAACGGGGTGGAATTCAACACCGGCGGTGCAAGGTACTGCTACAGCATCATCAACTTTGCAGGTATGATTAATGTGATTGACGGTCTTTTGGTGATTCGAGATTTGATATTTACCCAAAAGAACTATTCTCCCCAAGAACTGCTTCGTCACCTGACCGAGAATGACAAATCCTTTCTTGCAACGGTGCAGGAACATCCCGTACGGTTCGGCATTGACCACCCTGATGCCAATGCCCTTGCCCAGCGGTTTTCCCATGACGTTTATACCATGTTAGATGGCAAGACCCCCTATCTTGGTAGCGGATTTATTCCCTCTTCCATTCAGTTTATGTCTCAGGTGGAGGCAGGCAGAAACATTGGCGCTACCCCTGACGGCAGAGAGGCAGGGGCACCCCTTTGCGATTCCTTGGGCGCCATCTTCTGCAAGGATACCCAAGGCCCCACCGCACTTCTTAACAGTGTTACCTCCTTGGCCTTGGAAAAAGCCATCGGCACACCGGTTTTGAGTTTCAACCTGCAATCGGACTTTGATAACAACATTTTAAAAGCCCTGATTTTAGGATACATGGAGCAGGGAGGCCTACAGATTCAACTTACCTGCGCATCCCCTGAACTTTTGCAGGATGCCTACGAACATCCGGAACGACACAAAAACCTTATTGTTCGGGTGGGTGGTTACTCCGAATACTTCTGTAACCTCTCCGACGACCTGAAAAAGATGATCATTGCCCGTTCCATCCAAAAGCTACATTAAATGAAAAGGACAGAAGCACAAATGCTTCCGTCCTTTTTTGATACAATTTAATGGATGACGCCTCTTTTTTTCAAGAACCGCGACCAGAACCGAGCCGCCAAGAAACAGAACAGTGCGCCCACTAACGCCATACCTGCCCATACCCAAATGACTGCATTCCAGTCCTGAAACAAATCAGCAAGGTATCCGAAGCCGAAGTTTGCAATCACGATACCAAAGCAAGCAAAGGCATTGAGGGTAGATGCAATTCCTCCGGTCAGGTTCAGTCCTGCAAACTTAGCCGGCACCATAATGTTCAAAAGTTGGTTTCCTGCATACATCAAGGTGGTAATGGCAGTCAGAAGAAGGATTGCCGCAAACAACGGGATTTTCCCGATGAGCGTTAACAGTCCGAAACAAGGTAGGGTAATCAAAAAGCAGACACCCATCATAGCAACCTCGCTTTTAATAATCCGAGGGCAAAAGATGTTTACCATAAAGACACCGGAAAGGTTTACAAACATAAGGATGGTCGCCAAGAGACTTGCAAAACTGGGGGAGATTCCGTAGCTTTCCACCATCATGGTAGGAACCCAGGTTTTTACTCCGTTATCCAGCATAGCTCGAACAAGGCCGGGGATAATCATCAGGACAATTCCACTGACCAACATAATCCTCCATGTATGAGACCGCTTATGCTTTTTGACTTCATGCACCGAACCGGGGGCCGGCTCTACCAGTCTTTCCAAGGTGGGCATGGTGATTCTGCTTAAGAACCAGAACCCAATCCAGCAAAGGGCAATCACCAAGGCTGAAAATACAAATATGGTCCGCCAATGAGAGACTTTTAAAATCACGGACACCATCAGGGAGTTTAAGGCGGCACCTGCGCAGTACGCAAAGGCAATGATGGTCATCGCCTTGCCTCGGAATCCTGTAATCAGATACCGAGAGATAATCCGAATGGTTGCAGGCCAAGTGGCAGACTGCATAAAACCGCTCAGGCTCCACAAAACCAGCATCACCACAAAACTGTCCGTTATCATAAATCCAATCATGGCAATCAACGCACCAAGCAAAGCCATATGAAGCATCTTGATGGGAGAAACTCGATCGACCAGTTTGGCCAAAAACAACTGAGCGCCACCATAAAAAATGTAGTAAGAGCCATTGATCAGGCCTGCCTGAGATTTGGTCATAAACCCATCTTCCACAATGGCGGCAATGGCCGCACTAAAGGCATTCTTGGTCATGCTCGTAATCATATAGGCTAAAAAGCAAGCTACAAACAGCCACAAACTGGCTTTTTTTGCGTTTGTTTCTTCTTTCATTCCATTCACCTCGTCATGTTCCATCTGTGAAGTCATTCTCTCATATTTTTTGTCGAAACACAAGCACTTTTTTCGGAAATTTCCGTCTTTTTACGGGATTTTCCATTCTCTGTCCATTAATACTGGAAGAAATCGTCTTCCTTAATGGTTGCCGCAATGTTCTCGCTGAGCACTACATGGGTGGGGTTCTCTCTTAACTGGAGTACCGACTCGGGCACCTCCTGAGAGGGCTTTCCGAAGAGCACCAGACGAGAGGTCAATCTCTGCCATGCCACATGGGTTCCTGCAGTAGTGATACCATGGGTATCCAGAACGAACTTTGCCTTCATGGCATCTCTGGGGCCCATCATAGCACCCTTGGGGGGAACCTTGGCAATATCACCGGAACATCCAAATGCACCATGCAAGGAGTTCTGGGCAATGGTCAAAGGATGCAGATTGGCAATCTTTGCGCCCTGCTCCAAATATTCTTCCATGGTAGGCTTAAACCAATCCTCTACAGGGTCCACAAAGGCAAGGTGGCCCGGCCAACCGGGGCCTGAGTAAACCACATCCGCCTCGCCGTCCTGCTCCAACATCTTGGAGTAGTCAGGGGTGGTCTTGTTGCTATGATAGATAAAGTTTTCTTCCTTAAAACCAAGTTCTAAAATATTCTGAACCATAAACCGATAGAAGGCGTTACCAAAACCTGCCTTGTAACTAAGAGGTGCCACGTTGCCGTCCTCATCTGCCCATTCGTCCATCATGTAGAACTTCACGTTTCGACAGTTCACACCCAGATTCTTGAGCATGTAAGCAACCTTCCGATAGGTGGGGCAAGGATTGGGCATAATCATCACGCACTTTTGATCGTAACGGTCAGAGTCCATAATCCGCTTTACCATGTCGGCAATCATAACCATTTCCACTTCGTCGTTGCGTGCAATCTCAAAGGTCAGATTGGGAGCGGTGGGGTGTTTCCCGCCCATAGCCTCCATATCCTCACGGGTGATGGCACGAACTCGATCAATCTCCGCCACATCCTTGAAAGGATAAAAATCTGCCGGTTTAAAATTGAATTCTTCATTCTTAAAAATCATTGCTTCTTCCTCCTTATCGAATGCTTCTTGCCAAATCGATGGCGTTGTCTACCATGTGCCGTCCGCAATTCTCACCCAACATAGAGGTGTCGGTTTCGTAACCGCCGGTCACCAAGGATTCGGGGGTGTACAAGTAGCCGGGCAACACGCCGTTGGTCAGTTCGTTTACTACCACCATACCATAACCTGCCATTGCCTTTAAGTAAAGTCCAAACTCCACAAAGAGTTCGCCGGGAAGACCAATCACGCATGTTCCGCCCAGACGGAATACCTGAATCTCTGCAGGCGCTTCGTCCTCCAGAAGTTCAATCTTCATTCCCTTTTTCTGCATCCGCACATAACCCAACTGATCCTCGGAACCT